>JAOUHH010000195.1 GCA_029865195.1 Desulfobulbaceae bacterium | reverse complement strand
TTGGCTACGAGGGTCTGGTAGCTGCCGGCATGGCGGCTGTTGCGCCAGCCTTTTGCTTGCTGCTGATGACATCCGGTGCAGCCTTGTGGGCCAAGATACGGCGCGGTTGCGGCAGAGGTAGTGGTTCTTTTCTTTCCGGCCAGATTAACCTCCTTGCGTGCGCGATCGACCACGGCCTGGATGGCCTTTTTTTCAGGAAGGCTTGTCTCCAGGGCAATAAAACGATCCTTGTAGGTGCAAATTTTTTCGTCGGCTGAACCCTCCAGCGCGGCAATTTCACGACGCAACTCCTTTTGGACGGTGCTGAGATTACGGTAGTCGTTGTTTTGTGTGAGGGTGTTTCCCGTTCCTTTCTCGGTGGCCAATTTCCGCTCAATCCTTTTCAGTCGCCAGTTGATCTGATCGAGTTTTTGCCGGGCGCTTTGCAACTGTTCCGCCTTGCCGGTCCCCCAAATCTTTGTCGGTTGCCAGTTGATCATTAGTTCACCGAGATATTTTCCCTTTTTGGCAGTGCCAACGATGAGGGTGTTCCGCACCTTTGTTGCCGGCTGGTTTTCTTCACCGGTTCTGAGGATGAGGTGAATCCCCTCAATTTCTTCGGCGATGCGATGATTTTCCTGATCCGGCAGGCTGCTCAAGAGGATGAGAAGGTCGGAGGATTTGCGCATCGTTGCCGCGAGCAGCGGCAGGGTCTGTTGCCACGGCACGATAACAAAGCCATCTTTGGCAACGTCATGCGCCGCCGGGTTGGTAATGCCGATGATCCCGACCCTGGTTGCCCCTTTGTTGATGGTGACTGCGGGTTTGAAGATCGGTTTTTGGTCTGCTTCCCGTAACAGATTGGCGCTGAGCCAGGGGACTTTTCCGTTCAGGCTTGCCTCTTGCAGAAAATCCACCCCGGCGGCGAGATCATAGGCGCTGATGCCAACGGCATCGTAGTGCATCATGCCGTAGATTTCGATGATGGCGTTGGCGGTTATTCGCGCCTGCTCTTCCTGGCCCGGCAACAGCAGCGGGCTACCGAAAAGCAACCCGCCGGCGTCGAGGGTGAGCGATTGCGCTGTTTCCTGGCGAAGTGCTTCAAGTTGTGATGCCTTTCTGGACAGACCGCCCAGTTGTCGACTCTTTCAGCCGCAGGGCTCGGTTTCCCCGTGGATATCGTTGGTGAAATAGATGGCGATATCGTTGCCGGCAAGGCCGTGGGCCGTATTTGCGGCCTGCGCAATGCTCGGCAGGGCGGCAAGAATACCTGCCACCAGCAAGAAGTATTTCATGGTTTGTGTTCCTCCCGTAGAAAAACAGTCTGGATTGCTCCAGGTGAGGCTGAGTGAAGGGGCGGATCGTCAGCCGGAAATTTCGATGATGTACTCCGCCATCCGTTCGGCGGTAAAGACCAGGGATTCAAGGTCAAGGAAATCGAGAACGTGTCGGTCGAACAGCACCTTGACCCTGGCCGGGAAACCGTCTTCGGGTTCGGCGTCCCAGAAGATGATCCGTTCCGGGATCATCGGCAGAACCGGCACGGTCAAGGCGAGGGTGGCGGACGGATCGGGTTCGACCACCGCCTCCAGGCGCCGCACGATGTTTTGCACGGCTTCCGGGGCACGGCCGGCAAGGCAGGGTGCCAGTTTTTCTTCGCAGTAGCGGGTCAGGGTTTTGATCTTGGATATGGAGTTGGGCAGGCTTTCCATGCCGATCCAGTCGTTTGCGGGCCGCCGGCCGCCGCTGGAAAAGACGTAGTTGTAGAGCAGGATTTGGTCGCGGGGGTCGACAAGCTGTTCGCCATCCAGGCGGATCTCCTTTTTGCTGAAGTGAACCTGCCGGCCCAGGTATCTGAAAAGCAGTATCCCTTCGCTGTTGGCAGTTGCGCCGAGCGGGGCAGCGATGGCGTTCAGGTCCAGGGCTGCTGTTTTTTCTTTGAGGTGCTCGATGAGCGCAAGATCCTGTTTGCGGGGGATCTCTTCCAGGGTTGCAGCCTGCGGTGCCACAATCTCTAAGCCGTCGAGGTTGATGAACGGGCAGCGGCGGGCGTCTTCGCCGGTTTTGGCGACAGCGGCGGCAAAAGCCAGGCAGGTAGGGTGGCCGCATTGACTGCAGTTTGTTTTCGGGGTGCGCTTGAGGATGTCGAAGGGGTGCATGGAAAACCGTGGCGGATGTGCTGAGTTTTATGATTTCAGCAATTTTATCACGGCTTGGCCTTGGCCGGGATATTTTTTTCGCCCGGCTGGGTGCGGCACGTCAAGGTTACATAATCTGCGTGAACTTGCCACACGCTTGATGATATACTTACAAAATACAATTATTATATCCCCGGCTGGAAGAGGTTTGCCGGATGGTCAAGATGTGTCCTCTAGAGGGTTTGTTAAGATGTGGCTGGTTGATCAAAATCATGACAAGGATTTGCCCACCGTGCATCTGCAACCATCCGAGTTGTTGGTGGCACGGCAGCCGACCATGCTCGTGACGATCCTTGGCTCCTGCGTCGCGGTCTGTCTGCATGATCGCAAGCGGAAGGTCGGGGCGATGTGTCACGGCCTGTTGCCGAAGGCCAAGGCGAGTGCAATCGGGGGCGACTGCAGCCGGTTTGTCGATTGTGCGATCCATGCAATGGTGAAGGAGTTGGCGGAAAAATGCGGATCAAGTCCTGCCGATCTTGATGCCAAGCTGTTCGGTGGGGCCAGAATGTTCAGCCAGGTGATTGAGGATGGGGGCGGGCATATGCAACGGGTCGGGGTGGAAAATATCGAAACCGCCCGCGCCGTGTTGCGGGATTATGGCATGAGGGTGAGCGTGGAGGATGTTGGCGCCGCCGGTGGCTATAAGATTTTCTTCGAGTCACACACCGGCAAGGTTGTGTGTAAATCACTGCGACCGCAGCACGTCAAGTCCGTGTTTGACAAGCTGTAGAACGTACGCTTACTGTCACGAACGCCTCCTTGCCTTGCGGTGATCTGGGGTGCTAGGGTTACCGCAGTTCCTTGAGGGCGGCATCGTAGTCGGGCTCCTGGGTAATCTCCGGCACGATCTCGGTGTAGATCACCTTTCCCGCCTCGTTGATGATGATGACCGCCCTGGTCAGCAGCCCTGCCAGCATCCCGTCCTTGATCCTCAGGCCATACGCCTTCCCGAAGTCGCCGGTGCGGAAGTCGGAGGCCGTCACCACCGAGTCCAGCTCTTCTGCGCCGCAGAAGCGGGCGTGGGCGAACGGCAGATCCATGGAAATACAGAGGATTACCGTGTTGTCCAGTTTGTTTGCCGCGACGTTGAAGCGCCGCACCGAGGATGCGCAGACTGGGGTGTCTATGCTAGGAAAGACGTTGAGGACCACCCGTTTCCCTTTGAGATCGTTGAGGGTTATGGGAGAGAGGTCTGTTTTGCAAAGGTTGAACTGTGGAGCGATGGCCCCGACCGCGGGCGGGCGGCCGACAAGGTTGATCTCCGTACCCTTGAAGGTGAGATGTTTCATGGTGGCTCCTGGTTGATTTTTGAGGTATCTGATATTCAAGATACAACTATTGCGATCTTGGAATCAAACCGAACTGTGTTGTGGATGGAAAAAAACGCAGCAGCCCCACGGCTGCATAATGCCGGGGGGTGTGGACTAGGCGGCGGCAACGAAATGAAATGGTGATTGAGGATGGAAATGGATGAGTCTGAGGTAATCGTCTTCCGCCCCTATCCGTTGCAGGTGGGGCAGAAGATCCGGATCGAGGGTGGGCCGAGGGGGGGAGACTGGCTGGTGATCGGCGTGGACGCGCGCTCAGTCACCTTGCGTTGCCCGGTTTCATTGCGGGAGGTTGTCTGGGATCGTTTCTGTTATTTCGCAGAGCTTCGGCGGGGCCAGTGGCCCCAGACCGATTGACCTGCGCCGCTATTTTGCCGCGCTGCCGCCGGCGGCGCGCCTCGGGCGCGGCTGCCGGTTGCCTCCTCTGCTGCCGGCTGATTTTCTGGGCGGTCGCGATCCTGAGCGGCCGGAACGGGAAGGTTCGGCGCGCTCCGCTCGTTGTACCTTCTTGGTCGGTGGCGGTGGTTTGATCAGCAGTTCTTCCTGCGGGTATACGCACGAGAGCTTGCGGCCGATGAACTCCTCGATCTCCGGCAGGTAAAAGGATTCGTCCTCGTCGGCAAAGCTTACCGATATGCCGGTGGCGCCGGCCCGTCCGGTGCGGCCGATGCGGTGCACATAGTCTTCGGGGTCCTGCGGCAGATGGTAGTTGACCACGTGGGTGACCCCCTTGATGTGGATGCCGCGGCCCGCCACGTCGGTGGCCACCAGGACCTTGATCTTGCCCGCCCGGAAATTTTCCAGGGTCTTGGTCCGTTTGTCCTGGGAGACGTCGCCCGAGAGGACGGCGCAGCTGATGTCGTGGGACGCAAGTTTCTCATACAGCCGCCGGGTTTCGTCGCGACGGTTGCAGAACACCATCACCCGTTCAAGTTTCTGTCCGACAATCAGGTTGTAGAGCAAGGGGAATTTCTGGTCGGTGGTGATCATGTAGACCTGCTGGTCGACGGTGTCCACGGTGACCTGCTCCGGCTCGATTTCGACGGTGACCGGATCGAGGGTCCACTGGCTGGCCAGCCTGACGACCTCGTCGGTGAGGGTGGCGCTGAAGAAGAGGGTTTGCCGTTTGCTCTTGTCGGGGGTGGCGTAGACGATGGTGCGCACGTCGGGGATAAAGCCCATGTCAAGCATCCGGTCTGCCTCGTCGATAACCAAGATTTCCACCTTGTCCAGGCGCACTACGCGATGGCGCATGAAGTCGAGCAGTCGCCCCGGCGTGGCGACGATGATGTCGACGATATTGTCGCCTGCCGCTCGGCGTTGTTGGTCGTAGCCTGTGCCGCCGAAGACCGAAACGATGTTGATGGGCAGGTATTTCGCCAGGCCGACGGCGTCTTTTTCGATCTGGGCCACCAGTTCGCGGGTCGGGGCAAGGATAAGGGCGCGAGGTTCGCCATTTTTCCGTTTTTCGGCGGGTTGATTATGCGTAAGTCGGGTAAGCATGGCCGTAAGAAAGGCGGCGCTTTTGCCGGTACCGGTTTGCGCCTTGCCGGTGGCGTCGGTGCCGTCGAGCACCTTGGGCAGGATCTCCGCCTGGATCGGCGTACAGTACTGAAAGCCGAGATCGTGTATCGCATGCATGATTGCATCCGGCAGGTCAAGGTCGTGGAAACGGAATTTGTCCGCGGCCGGCGTCACCTTGAACTGGGAGATATCCCACGGGGTCGGACTTTCTTCCGGGGTCAGGGTGGCGTCGTTGTGGGCGCAGGCCTCCTTGGCGAGGCGGCGGCGTCTGGGTTTGCGTGGCTTGGAGGTCGATGCTGCTGCGGCAATGGTTGCCGCATCC
>JAOUHH010000194.1 GCA_029865195.1 Desulfobulbaceae bacterium | reverse complement strand
GTCTTCAAGCTTGCCCAAGAGGCCTGACATCAGCCGGTTGAACTCCTGGCATTTTTCGTAATCGGAGGTCGCGCGCTGATGGAGGAGGGCGGCCTTTTCCAGCTCCGCCCGGAGCTCTTGCGGGATATCTTCCGCCATCAGTTCTGCACCCGTTTCCACTGTTCCAGTTTTGCGGCGGCCGCGCCGCTTGCGATGGCGGCCTTGCTCTGTGCCACCCCGTCCTTGAGCGATCCGCTGATGCCGGCGATATAGAGGATGGCACCGGCGTTTAAGCAGGTGAAATCGATGCAGGCGCTAGGACCGTCGCCTGCCAGCACCTTCTTGAACCGTTCCGTCTCCCGTTGCAGATCGTTGGTGGTCGCGATCTCCTGCAGGGGAACGCGCGCAAGGCCGACATCTTCCGGGGTCAGGGTGTATTCCTTGGTGGTCGTGCCGGTAAATTCGATTACCCTGGTTGCGCCGCACAGGGAGATCTCATCCATCCCATCCCCGGACACATCGTCCAGGCCATACACGACCATCCCTCTGCGGTAACCGATCTGTGCCATCACCTGGGCGCTGGGCAGCAGGAGTTTTTCGTTGCCGACCCCGCGCAGGCCGATGGTCGGTTTGCAGGGGTTGGCCAGGGAGGCGGCGATATTGAGGGTGGAGCCGAAGCGGATCTGGCTTAAAATGCGGCCAAGGGCGCCGGGATGGACATGCGCGCTCATGCCGTTGAAGAGGCCAATCCCGCATTCTCGGATGCTTTTGGCAACCGTCTCGACATCGCATTCGACATTGACCCCCATCGCCTCGATGATATCGACGGTGCCGCAGAAGGATGATAGCGCCCTGGCACCATGCCTGGCCATGGTGGCCCCGCAGGCAGAAGCGACGATGGCGGCGGCGCTGCTGACATTGAAGGTGTTGAGCTTGTCCATGCCGGTGCCGGAGTTCTCAACCACCGGCACCGGGATTTCGCTTGCGACATGCACGGTGTCGAACTGGTCGATGGCCTCCCAGGCCCCGGCGATCTCGTCGACGGTTTCTCCCTTGGCGACAAGGGCGCCGAGAAAGGCGCCCTGTTGCAGATCGGGTTGCTCGTTGCGCATGACTTCACGGAACATCTCGTATGTTTCCTGGCGGGTCAGGTCCTCACCACGGATCAAGCGTTGGATCTGGCCGCCGAATCTTTGCATCGCCTCGTTGTTCATCTTCTCGTCCTTACGATTTTTTATATCTTGAGAGGTTGTGGTCTGCAAACGTTGTTCAGGGGTAGAGCAGCACCTTGATGCTGATCTTGTTGGCCACCAGGGCAAGGGCCTCTTTGAGCTCCCAGAGCGGCAGTCGGTGGGAAACCATGTCGTCGACCCGCACCGAGCCGGCGGCCAGCAGGGCCAGGGCTTCCTCGCCATGCCGGTAGCTGCAGCCATAGGCGCCGACAATGGTCTGCTCCAGATAATGGAGCTGATTGAAATCACAGGGGAGGGCGAAGTCGTCCTTGGGTAGGCCCGAGAAGACCACCAGCCGCCCCCGAGGTTTGAGGTGGCGCACCGCCTGCCGGTAGGCTTCCATGGCGCCGACGGCAACGATGCAGACATCGTACCGGGCCTCGGCCGGGACCTCGGCCAGGGCGTGGCTAAACTCGCGGCGGCGGCGGTCCGGCTCGATGATGGTGGGGGTTGCCCCCTTGGCCACCGCGGCCCGCGACAGCAGGATCCCGGCTGGGCCACCGCCCCAGATGCCGATGGCCTCATTTGCCTGCAAGCGGGCAAGCTCGATGGCGTTCAGGCAGCAGGAGAGGGGCTCGGCAAACACCGCCTGGTCCGGGGTCAGATTGGCCGGGACCGCGATCAGGCTCTGCACCGGCGCCACCACATACTCGGCAAAACCGCCGTCCCGGTGAAAGCCCATGATCCGCATGCCTTTGCAGAGGTTGCCGGCACCGGCAAGGCAGGGCGGGCAATGCCCGCAACTGGTGCCGGGATAGACATACATCCGTTGCCCTTCGCTGAGGCCTTCCACATCGGGGCCGATGGCACAGATCGTCCCCACCACCTCCTCGCCGGGAACCCGCGGCATGACCAGATCACGGTGCCCAACCTCGATGATCTTCAGGTCGGTCCGGCAGAGGCCGGTGACCTCGACCTTGAGCAATACCTCGGCCGGGCCCGGTTGCGGGATGGGCAGGTCGACAATGGTAAAGGAGCCGATCTTTTCAACAACGATTGCCTTCATCGCTCTCCTCACTCCACCATCCGCAACATCTCGTCGATGATATCCAGTCCGGCCTGCCAGAACTGCGGATCGTTGAGGTCAACGCCGAAGGGCTTCACCAGCTCGTAGGGGGTGTTGGCGCCGCCCGCCTTCAAGAGGTCGATATACTTGGGCACGAATGAAGCCCCCTCCTTCTTGTAGAGGCCATAGAGGGCAAGGACCAGCAGTTCGCCGAAGGCATAGGAGTAAACGTAGCCGGGGGTGCTGAGAAAGTGGGGGATGTATGACCACCAGATCGCATAATCGTCGGTGAGGGTGACGGTGTCGCCGAACATCTGTTGCTGGGTCTGCAGCCAGTACTCGGAGAGTTGTCGTTCTGAGAGCTCGCCCTGTTCACGGCGGCCGTTGTGGGCCAGATTTTCGAAGCGGTTCATGGATATCTGGCGGAAAACGGTGGCGAAGATCGATTCCAGTTTCTGGCAGATGAAGGCCTTGCGTTCTTCCCGATCGCTGATCTGGATCAGTTGATGGTTGAAGAGGAGCAGTTCGGCGAACACCGAGGCGGTCTCGGCCAGCACCAGGGTGGTGTGGCTGTTGAAGTAGCCCAGTTCGGCGGCCAGATACTGGTGGATGCCGTGGCCCAGTTCGTGGGCGACGGTGGAAACATCGCGGATGTTGCCGGTGTAGTTGACCATCACATAGGGGTGGACCTCAGGCACGCAGGGATGGGCGAAGGCACCGCCTCTCTTGCCGTCGGCAAGGGGCGCATCGATCCATTTCTTGTCGAAGAAAAAAGACGCAACTTCAGCCATCTGCGGTGAGAAATCTCCAAACGCCTTGAGCACCATCTCCTGGCACGCGGCCCAGGGGACAGCGTTGGTCGGCAGGTGCGGCAGCGGGGCGTAGCGGTCGTAATCCATCAGCTCCGGCAGGTCGAGCATCCGCTGCTTGATCCGGTAGTAGCGTTGGGGGATGTCGTAACGGCTGGTAACCGCCTCCACCAGGGTATCGACGGTGGCACCGTCGAGCTCATTGCCCAGGTGCATCGAACTCACCCAGGAATCATACCGGCGGAGCCGGTCGTCGACCATCTTGTCGGCGGCGAGGGTATTGAAGATATGGCTGAGGATGTGCATCTGGCTCCTGAGCCCGGCGGTGAGCTCGCCGGCCGCCTGCTTGCGGACCTCGCGATCGGGGTTGTAGAGATCGGCCAGCACCTCTTCCTCGCTGCGTTGCTGCTCGCCGAACTTGAGGTTGCCCATCACCTTGTCGAAGAGGGTGGTCCAGCTGGAGCGCCCGGTGGGGGATTTTTCAAGGAGCAGTGTCTCCTCCACCGTGGAGAGCAGGTGGTTGGCGTAACGGCGCATGGAACCGAGGTAGTGGCGATAGTCGGCGAGGACCGGTGCCGTAAGCAGGGATTGGGCACGTGCGTCGTCAACCTTGTTCCATTCCAGTTCAAAGAAGACGGTGAGCTTACCGATTCGGCTTCCCAGCTCCCGAATCTTTTGGAGAAAGGCACCGGCCTCGGCGTTTTTGGTTTGGGTGGCGAAATTGAGATAGGCAAAGGTTGCGATCCTGCCCAGTCTGGATTCAAGTTTTTCAAGGGCGCGGACCAGCACCGACAACTCCTCGGCGTTGAGGCTCGCCACCTTGTCGGCGTAGCGCTCGTTGAGCGAGGCGGCGACCTTTTCGCACTGTTCCATGTCGGCGATCAGACCGGGGTCGTTGATTCCGGGATAAAGATCGTTTAGATTCCAGTTGATCGTCTCGGTGCCCAGTTGGCTGTTCATCTGCTCGGACATGGGTGGGTAACGCTCCTTGTGGCCGTGGCGGGTTTAAAGGGCCGGTGATGGCCCGGATGATGTACGTTGACGTAGGGTGTATAGCAGAAAATATAGCAAAACGCCACGGATGAGCAAGATTTAAGCGGCCCTGAAGGGACGCGAAGGTGAGGTGACGGCGGTGGCAAACCCGGTGACAACGGCAATTGACCCTGAACTCTGTACCGGCTGCGGGCTTTGTCTTACCGTCTGCCCGGCCGACACCATGACCATTGTCGACGGCAAGGCGCGGGTGACGGGGAATCGTTGCTTGGCCTGCGGCCATTGCGCGGCGATCTGTCCGGCCGGCGCGGTCGGGGTGGGGGAGATCGATCCGGAATCCCTGCGTTTTGCCTCCTTCAGCGTCGAGCCGGGCTGGCTTCCCCCCGGCTGCCTTGCGCCCGCCGAACTGGTCCGCCTGATGGCCTCGCGCCGCTCCTGTCGCAACTACCGCGAAACGCCGGTGGCCCGCGAGATCATCGCCGACCTGATCAAGATCGGCACCACCGCCCCCTCCGGCACCAACAGCCAGCGCTGGACCTTCACCGTTCTTGCCGAACGGGACGAGGTGAATGCCCTTGGCAACCAGATCGCCTTGTATTTTGAAAGACTGAACCGACTGGCGGCAAATCCGCTGCTCCGCCTGCTGACCCGGATGGTCGGCAAGCCGGCGCTGGCCGATTACCACCGCAACCATTATCGTTCGGTGCAGAAGAGCCTGCGGGAATGGCGCGAGGATGGCCGGGACCGCCTCTTCCACGGCGCCACCGCCGTCATCGTTGTCGGTTCCCGGCCGGGTGCGAGCTGCCCGGCCGAGGATGCCCTGCTCGCCACCCAGAACATCCTCCTCGGCGCCCATGCCATGGGGCTCGGCACCTGCCTGATCGGTTTTGCGGTGGCGGCGCTGGCGCGGGACGTGCGGTGCCGGAAACATCTGCAACTGCCGGACGACGAACCGGTGTACGCGGTGATCGCTCTCGGCTACCCCAGGGAACCCTATCAACGCCTCACCGGGCGCAAGAAACTGCTGGTCCGGTTCCCTTCGTCTCCGGGGGGCACCACCGAGGCGTAGAGAAAAAACATTTGCGGGCGCGACCAAAGAACGATATAGAATTGGAGCGCTTTATTTCGTTTTCTCAGCCGACGGCTCGGGGCGGGCCATTGGTTGTGCCGATAGCCAGAAAACGTAAACCTGCACGACCGGACGCCGCTGCCAGCGGTGCCGGCTCAGACCCGCGACAAGACATCCATGACCAAACCTGCTGTGACCACCTACGACGAATCCAAGATCAAAACCCTGAGTTCGCTGGAGCATATCCGGCTGCGGCCGGGCATGTACATCGGCCGGCTCGG
>JAOUHH010000013.1 GCA_029865195.1 Desulfobulbaceae bacterium | reverse complement strand
GCCGTGGTCGGAAACACTGAGGACGATTGCCGGGCTGCGCTCTGGCGGGAGGGTCATGGTGGGCTGGGGCGGTGAGTTTTCAGGGGCGGTGTGGCTGGTCGAAGCCGACGGCAGGGGGGGTTGGCTGGATGCAATCCCGGGTACGGGCCCATGCTAGCGGGGCTTGTTGGGCAGGGTGATGCGCACCGATTGCCCTGCCTCGCCGACTGGCGGCAGGGTTCTGTTGTTCAGGGTCAGGTGGACGCCGCCGGCGTTGCCGATATGGAGCTTGATCTCCTGATTGGCCTGCCACTCCCATTGTTCACCGGAGCGGAAGGTGTAGTCGCGTTGCGGGCCGTCGTCCAGCGTAACTTGCAGCCAGGTCAGGTCGGTGAAGTTCGCCTTCAGGACATAGCTGAAGGCGGTGGCCTTTTTCGTGGTCTGGGCCGCTGCCGGTTTGGGGGCGACGCCAGCGGCGCCGGTGTTCGCGGGCGGGGCGGCTTGGCTCACCGGGGGGACCGCGGCCGGCTGGCCATTGGCGTTGGCCGGCTCCATCGGGGCGACGGGGGCAGGCGGTTGCGGGGCGTGGGTGATCTTTCTTCGGTTCGGCACGATGATCAGGCGCGAGGCGGGCACGGGTTGGGTCGCATCGCCGATGGCCTGCGCACCGGCTGCCGGTTGGCCGACGGTTGCGGCGGGAGTGGTCTGGCCCGACGCCGGCAGGGGGGCGGCCGGCACGACGACTGTGCCTTCGGGCGGCAGCGTGGTCGCGCCGTTGATTGCATTTTCCCCTTCAGCGGGTGGTTCCACCGCGGCCGGCGCGGTAGTGACGGGTTGCTCGTCGCCGGGTGTGGTTACAGGGGTTGTATCGCTCTGGAGCGAGGTGTAGGCAAAGTAGGCGAAGAGGAGAACCACGGCAGCGATAAGGATCTGACGGCCGGTGGTGAACGGCGATGCCTCGGCCAGTGTTTCCCCGGGCAGGATGCGCCTCTTGGGCCCTTTCCGGCCGGCATAGTCGTTGGGGTCGGGGCCGGGCACGGGTTGGAAGAGGCTCAACGCCTTGTCGGCATCCAGATGCAGGTGGTTGGCGTAGATCTTGATGAAGCCGCGGACAAAGACCTCGGCCGGCAGCTTGTCGTAGTCGTCATCCTCCAGGGCCTGCAGGGTGCCGATATGGATACAGGTCGATTCCGCCACCGACTCCAGGGTTTTATCCTGCTCGATGCGGGCGCGTTGCAGGTACTGCCCCATGGTTTCGTGGGGCCCGGAGTAGATGAGATCCTTGTGCGGCGGCGTGGCCTCGGTGGGTGTGGTTGTCATGATGGTTATTACCTGGCGGGTCTGCGGGTGTTACGTCGGGTCGATATCACAGATATTCGTTGATATCGGCCTGTTCGCGCAACTGCCGCACCCACGTGGTGAAGTTTTGTTGTAATTCTTCCTCGTACAGCTTCTTGCGGATATCCTCTTTGACGGTCTCGAAAGGCGCCTTGCTGACCACGTCGCCCTGCTTGCTGGCCACCAGTTTGAAGAACTGGAAGGAGTTCGGCGCTTCCACCACCGGGCTAATCTCGCCGGCCTTGACGGCAAGGATCGCCTGCCGCATGTAGGGCGCCATCTCATCTTTTTTGAAGACGCCGATGTCGCCGCCATCCACCGCCGAGGGCAGGTCGGATTTCTTTCTGGCCAGCTCCTCGAAGTTTTCACCCTGATTGGCCAGGGTCAGGAGGTTGTCGATGATCGCCCGTGCCTCCTCTTTGGTCCGGCCCTGAGCGTTTTCCCCCCAGCCGACGCCGATCTGCTGGATGTGAAAGCCGTCTGCCGCCGCGGTGCCGGTGAACTGCTTGTCGTAATAGCTGCGGATCTTGTCGTCGGTGATCACGACCTTGGAGCGGACGTCGAAGTTGATCAGCTTGGACTGGAGGATCTGGGTGCGGATCATGGAGCGATAATGCGTCTCCGAGTCTCCCATGCGGGCGATCTCGGTGCGAAAGATCTCGTGGCTGATGCCCTTGGCGGCGAGCATTTGTTGGATGTGGGCGTCAAGCTCCTGATCGCTCACCGCAAAGCCCAGCTGCGCCGCCCGTTGCTCAATAATCTTTTTGTCGATCAGGCTGGAGAGCATCTCCTTGCGGGCTGATTGGAGGGCCTTGTCGACCTGCGCCGGCGGCGCTTCGCGCAGGATTTTCTGGAAGAGCATCGCCCCCTCGTCCTGCAAATCCTTGAGGGTGATGACATCCTCGTTGACGGTGGCGACGATGCGGTTGACGGTCTCGGCCCGGCAGGGCGAAGGGCTGATCAGGGGCAGGAGGCAAAGGAGAGCCAGCAAGCATTTTGTGGACAAGGTATGGGAAGTCATCGGCTCCTGCTGCGTTGTAGGTATGAGAGCTAAATGTAGCCGGATTTTAAGTGGTTAGGGAATAAGTATATTAAGTAGCATTCTACTGGACACCATGCAATATCTTTTTGGCTTCCCGGAGAATCGCCTCGGCCGAGTTCGCGGTGGTCCGCACCACCAGACGGCCGTCCGGGGTGAGTTTGACGGTCCCCTTGGATTGTTTGATCAGGATCAGGATCCGCTCGGGCGCAACCGGCGTCCGTTCATGGAAGTGGAACACCAGGGTGGCCGGGCCCTGCTCGAGCTTGGTGATCTTCAGCTTCCGCAACTCCTCCTTGAGTGAAACCACCGCCAGCAGGTTGGCGGTTTCCTCGGGCAGCGGCCCGTAGCGGTCGATGAACTCATCCTCCAGGTCGGCCAGCTCCTCGGGGGTGCTGATGCTGGTCATCTTCCGGTAGGCGATATAGCGCTGGTCGGAGTCCGGGATGTAGCGGGCCGGGATGTGGGCGGCGATGGTGAGGCTGATCTCCGGGTCGATCTCCTCCTCGATGGTTGCCTCGCCGGTTGCCGTCTTGCGTTTCAGGTCTTCCACGGTTTTCTGCAGCAGATCCAGGTAGAGGTCGTAGCCCACCGCGGCGATGTTGCCGCTCTGGGAGGCGCCGAGGATGTTGCCGCCGCCGCGGATCTGCAGGTCGCTCATCGCCAGCTTGAAGCCGCCGCCCAGTTCGTTGTAGTCCATCAATGCCCGCAGCCGCTGCTGCGCGTCCTTGGACAACCCGTCCAGCGACGGCACCAGCAGGTATGCATAGGCCTGTTCGCTGCTGCGGCCGACCCGGCCGCGGAGCTGGTAGATCTCGGCCAGCCCCATCCGGTCGGCGCGGGTGATGACGATGGTGTTGGCGTTGGGGATGTCCAGGCCCGATTCGACGATGGTGGTGCAGACCAGCACGTCGATGTCCTTGCGGACGAAACGGACCATGATCTCCTCAAGCTGCTTGGGGGGCATCTGCCCGTGCGCCACCGCTACCCTGGCGGCCGGGGCCAGGTTCTGCACAGTCCGCGCCATCTCGTGGATGGTACGCACCCGGTTGTGGATCAGAAAGGCCTGGCCGCCGCGCTGCAGCTCGCGGGCCACCGCCTCCTTGATCACCAGCTCGTCGTAGCGGGCGATGAAGGTCTTGACGCTGCGGCGGTGCTGGGGCGGCGAACTGATCACCGACAGGTCGCGGACCCCGAGCAGGGAGAGCTGCAGGGTGCGCGGGATGGGGGTGGCGGTGAGGGTGAGGACGTCGATCTTGCTGCGCAGTTTCTTGAGCTTTTCCTTGTGGGTGACCCCGAAGCGGTGTTCCTCGTCGATGATCAGCAACCCCAGCTGGCGGAAGGCCACGTCTTTCGACAGCAGCCGGTGGGTGCCGATGACCACGTCGACCCCGCCGGTGGTGAGGCCGTTGAGGATTTTCTTGCTCTCGGTGACGGAGCGGAAGCGGTTCAGGCACTCCACCCGCACCGGAAAGCCGTGGAACCGTTCCTTAAAGGTTTCGGCATGCTGCTCGGCCAGCACCGTGGTCGGCACCAGTACCGCCACCTGCTTGCCGTCGCCCACCACCTTGAAGGCGGCGCGGATGGCGACCTCGGTCTTGCCGTAGCCGACATCGCCGCAGACCAGCCGGTCCATGGGCCGGTCGGAGGTGAGGTCGTCGATGACGTCGTTGATCGCCTTCAACTGGCCCGGGGTCTCGTCGAAGGGGAACGATTCCTCAAGCTCATGGTAGAGTTCGGCGGGCGGCGAGAAGGTATGCCCCTTCTCCAGTTGCCGACGGGCGTAGAGGTCGAGCAGATCCTGCGCCACCTTCCAGACCGCCTCCTTGACCTTCTTCTTGCTGGCGGCCCAGGCCTTGCCGCCCAGCTTGTCCATCTTCGGCGGGGTGTCGGACAACCCCTGGTACTTGTGGACCGAGTTCAGCCGGTCGATGGGCACGTAGAGCTTGTCGTTGCCCTGATAGACGATCTGCAGGAAATCGTTGGCCACCCCCTTCAGCTCCATGGTCAGCAACCCCTCGTAGGTGCCGATGCCGTGGGTCTGATGGACGATGGTGTCGCCGACCTTCAACTCGTCGAAGCGGACGGCGGAGACCGGCTGCCGTTTGCTGCTTTTGCGGCCGGGGCCGAGGCGGGAGGCGCCGAACAGCTCGTTTTCGGACAGCACATGCAGCTTCTCGGCGGGCAGGTCGAAGCCGCCGGTGAGGGGGTGGCCGTAGATGAGGATGCCTTCCCGGGTAAGGTCCGCGGGCCGCAGTGGCGGCTCCAGGACCGTGATCGGCTGGTGATGATGCCCGAGCAGTTCGGCGAGATGGGCGGCGTGGCGCATGGAGCGGGAGGCAAACAGCACCCGGTCGCCCTGCGTCAGCCAGCCGGTGATCCGTTCGGCCAGCGGGGCGAGCAGTCCGTGTTGACGCCGTTGCAGGTCGATCTCCTGTTTGAGCAGGGTATGGTTGCCGCAGTGGATGTCGATGGTCTGGGCGGGGTCCATCTCGCCGGTGGCGAAGTCGTGCAGTTGCAGCTGTGGGAGTGCGGCAAGCGCCCTGGCGAGCTCCTCCTTGCCGAGGAAGAGGCGGGTCGGCGGCAGCGCCGGCCCTTGCGCGGCGGTCACCTCCCGGTGGTTGGCCTCGATCCGTTCCCAGGTGAGGTCAACGGCCTGGGTGATCCCCTGCGGGTTGTGCAGGCAGAGGATGGTTTCCTTGGGCAGAAAGGCCAGGGGGTGGCTCGGCTCCTCGTAAAAGAGGGGCAGGAAGAACTCGATGCCGGGGAAGCGGCGGCGGGATTCCAGTTGCTCGGTGATGCGGCCCAGCTGATCGTAATCCCAGCCGAGTTCCTCCCGCTGCCGGTCGAAGCGGTCGGCGAGGTCGGCAAGCGCCGCTTCCCCGGCCGGGAACAGGACATCGCTGCAGGGCAGCAGGATCGCCTCGTCTAGTTCGTCCACCGAGCGCTGGCTGATGGGATCGAAGAAGCGGATGGATTCGACGGTGTCGCCGAAGAAATCGAAGCGGAGCGGGTACTCGAAGCCGGGCGCGAAGAGATCGACGATCCCGCCGCGGATGCTGAATTCGCCGACCCCCTGCACCAGGGAGACGGATTCGTAGCCAGCCTCGGTCAACCGCGTCAGCAACTGGTTGCGGTCGGTCTCCTCGTTGCGGAGGACGAACTCGACCAGGTTGTTCAGCCGCTCCTTGGGCAGGGTGCGGCGCAGCAGCGCCTCGGCCGGGGCGACGACGATGAAGGGCGGCTCGGTGGTGAGGATCTTGTAGAGGGTGGAAAGGCGGCCGGCGACGGTGGCCGGTTCCGGCGAGAGCGGGGTGTAGGGCGGGATGTCATAGCCCGGATAGAGGAAGACCGGCAGGTCGGTGAAGAGGCCGAGATCCTGTTCCAGGCGGGTGGCCTCGGTTTCCGAGGGCAGCACGCAGAGCAGCGGCCGGCCGCTGTCGGCGGCTACCCGAGCCGCCATCAGCGCCGTGCTGCCGGCCCGGAGGCCGGTGACCATGGTAACGGAAGGCGTCTTCCCGTCGCGGAAAGACGCCGTAAGGTTTTTCATTGTGTCGGTGGGGATTAAGGTTGGCCTGAAGGATGACCCCTAGGCAAGTTCCCGCAAGCGCTGGATGTTTTCTTCGATCTTGGCGAGTTGGCCGCTCAGTTCGCTTTCCTTGGCCTTTTCCTTGGCAACGATATCGTCCGGGGCGTTGGCGATGAACTTGGCGTTGCCGAGCTTGCCGGTCACCTTCTGGAGCTGGGCCGCGACCTTTTCCTTCTCCTTGGCGAGCTTGGCCGTTTCCTTGTCGATGTCGATGAGGCCGGCCAGCGGCACGAAGATCTCGATGTCGGTATAGATGTTCGAGGCCGCTCCCTCGGGCCGTTCGCCGCTCTGGGAGAGGGTCACCTGCTTGGTCCGGCTCATGGCGCGGATGGCCGACTCGTATTCGCCGATGATACCGGCCCGTTGCGCGTCGGGGCAGAGGATCACCGCCTCGATTTCCATGGAGGGGTGGATCTGCATCTCGCTGCGGATGTTGCGGATGGAGCCGATCACCCCCATGATCAGGGTGGCGGCGGTCTCGATCTCTTCGCTCTCCCATTCCGGTTTGCAGACCGGGAACGGCTCGGTCATGATGCCGGTGCGTTGGCCCGGCAGCGCTTCCCATATCTCCTCGGTGACGAAGGGGATCACCGGGTGGAGGAGCTTGAGGGTCGATTCCAGCACGTGCAGGAGCACCGCCTGGCCGTTGGCCTTCGTCTCGGCGTCGTCGCCGTACAGGTCCGCCTTGCTCCATTCCAGATACCAGTCGCAGAACTCGCGCCAGACAAACTGGTAGAGGCTGTTCGCCACCTCGTTGAAGTTGAAGCCGTCCAGCGCCTTCTGCACCTCGCCGGTGGTGCGGCTCAGGCGGCTAAGGATCCAGCGGTGCTGGAGCGGCAGTCGGGCCGGATCGATGGTGGCGGTGATGGCCGGGTCGCAATCCTTGATATGGATCATCGCGAAGCGGGCCGCGTTCCAGATCTTGTTGATGAAGTGGCGGTAGCCCTCGATCCGTTCCTCGGAAAGCCGGATGTCGCGGCCCTGGGCGGCAAAGGCGGCCATGGTGAAGCGGAGGGAGTCGGTGCCGTACTGATCCATCAGGAGCAGCGGGTCCATGACGTTGCCTTTGGACTTGCTCATCTTCTGGCCGTTGGCGTCGCGCACCAGGGCGTGCAGATAGACGTCCTGGAAGGGGATCTCGTCCATGAAGTGGATGCCCATCATCATCATCCGCGCCACCCAGAAGAAGAGGATGTCGAAGCTGGTGATCAGGACCGAGGTCGGGTAGAAGAATTGCAGTTCCTTGGTCTCTTCCGGCCAGCCCAGGGTGGAGAAGGGCCAGAGGGCGGAGCTGAACCAGGTGTCGAGAACATCGGTTTCGCGATGGAGGTTGGCCCCCTGGCATTTGGGGCATTGCTCGGGATCGAGATCGCTGACGATCAGCTCGTTGCAGGTCTCGCAGGTCCAGGCGGGAATCTGGTGTCCCCACCAGATCTGGCGGGAGATGCACCAGTCGCGGATGTTGTACATCCAGTCGTAGAAGGTGTTTTCCCAGCTCTTGGGGTGGAGGCGGATCCTCTCTTCCTTGACCGCGGCGATGGCCTTTTCGGCCAGGGGCTTCACCGAGACGAACCACTGCTTGGAGAGCGCCGGCTCCACCACCGTCTGGCAGCGGTAGCAATGGCCGACCCCGTGCTGGTGCGGCTCGATCCGTTCGAGTAGCCCCTTGGCCTCGAGATCGGCGACGATCCGCTTGCGGCATTCGAAGCGGTCGAGCCCGGCGTAGGGTCCGGCCGCCTCGTTCATCACCCCGTTGTCGTCCATGGTCTTGACGATGGGCAGGTCATGGCGGCGGCCGATCTCGAAGTCGTTGAGGTCGTGGGCCGGGGTCACCTTCAACGCGCCGGTGCCGAATTCACGTTCCACATGGGTGTCGAAAACGATGGGGATCTTGCGCTCGGCCAGGGGCAGGATCACCGCGTTCTCCGCCAGGTTGGCGAACCGTTCGTCGGCAGGATGCACCGCCACCGCCGTGTCGCCGAGCATGGTTTCAGGCCTAGTGGTGGCGACCACCAGGTAGCCGTCGCCGGAGGCGTAGGGGTAGCGGATATGGTAGAGATGGCCGTCGGTGGGCTCATGCTCCACCTCAAGGTCGGCAAGCGCGGTGTGGCAGCGCGGGCACCAGTTGATGATGTAGTCGCCCTGATAGATGAGCCCTTCCTGGTAGAGGCGGGAGAAGACGGTCCGTACCGCTTTGCTTAACCCCTCGTCCATGGTGAACCGTTCCCGGTCCCAGTCGCAGGAGCAGCCCAGCCGTTTGAGCTGGTTGATGATCTGGCCGCCGGACTCCTCCTTCCACTGCCAGACCCGCTCGATGAAACGGCGGCGGCCGATGTCGTGGCGGCTGCTCCCCTCCTGGGCCAGCTGCCGCTCCACCACGTTCTGGGTGGCGATGCCGGCGTGGTCGGTGCCCGGCACCCAGAGGACGTTATAGCCCTGCATCCGCCGGTAGCGGACGAGGATGTCCTGGAGGGTGTTGTTGAGGGCGTGGCCGACATGCAGCACGCCGGTGACGTTGGGCGGCGGGATGACGATGGAAAAGCTCGGCTTGCCGTCATCCATGGTGGCGCTGAATTTCTTTTCATCGAGCCAGCGCTGATACCATTTCGGTTCAACGGTGGTGAAATCGTAGGCCTTGGCCATTTCGACATGGGCGGAATTGGTGGTCTCTTGCTCGGTCATGACTGATTGTTCCGGTTGTTTATGTTGTCGGTCTTATGGGAAGCCTTGCCTGCTGCCGGGCTTGCGATATTCGACCATGCTGCTGTTTGTATGAGGGATACACGGCTCTGCTGCGCAGAGGGAAGAATGTACACCGTCAGCGGTTCTTTCGCCACGGAAAACGACCGTGCGAGAACCTTAGAGGACGCTCCACGGCTTGGGAAAGAATATCTCCGTGTAGAGGTCAAGGGCGTAGCGGTCGGTCATCCCGGCGATGAAGTCGCACACCTTGCGCTCCCGCGAGGTGACGGCGTCGTAGGCGATCAGTTCCTCCCAGTGATCGTCGTGATCGAGGAAGTATTCGTAGAGCTCGCGCAGGATCTTCATCGATTTGATGAAGTCGTCGTGCACCCGGTGGACCTCATAGACGTTTTCGAAGAGAAAGGCGCGGAGATCGCCAATGGCGGTCAACACCTGTCCGCTCATGGCCAGCCGGCCGCCGCCGTTGGCGGTGGTGGAGATGATCAGGTCCTTGACCATGGTGCCGATGCGGCATGCGTGGTTGTCGCCCAGGACCCTGCGGCATTGGGCGGGCAGATCCTCTTCGCAAATGACGCCGGCGCGCTGGGCGTCGTCGAGATCGTGATTGACGTAGGCGATGATGTCGGCCAGGCGCACCACCTGGCCCTCCAGGGTTTGCGGCAGATCGTCGAGGTCGTCTGGGAGGATCTCCCGGCGGCCCTTGGAATGCCTGACGATGCCGTCCCGCACCTCGTGGCTGAGGTTGAGGCCCGCCCCTTTCTTTTCAAGCAGGTCCACCACCCGCAGGCTTTGCTCGTAATGTTTGAACCCGCCGGGCAGGAGCTTGTCGAGCACGTCCTCGCCGGCATGGCCGAAGGGGGTGTGGCCGAGATCATGGCCCAAGGCGATGGCCTCGATGAGCGATTCGTTGAGCCGCAGGGGCGCGCCGATGGTGCGGGCGATCTGGGCGACCTCCAGGGCGTGGGTGAGGCGGGTTCGGTAATGGTCGCCAGTGGGCGAGAGGAAGACCTGGGTCTTGTGCTTCAGGCGGCGGAAGGTCTTGGAGTGGATGATCCGGTCGCGGTCCCGCTGGAAAGGCATGCGGATCTCGCATTCCGCCTCCTGCCGCGGGCGGCCCTTACTGTCACGGTTCAGGCAGGCGTGCGGCGAGAGTTGCAGCGCCTCGCGTTCTTCCATTTCCAGGCGAAAGTTGTGGGTCATGGGGTCTGTTTTTTTAAGGTGAAAATATCGGGACGCCGGGTTGTCGGTGCGCCGCAAGGTGGAAGATTATTGATCGGCACCGAGCCGCCGACAAGCAGCATGAAAGGTAATGAAAAAACAGCGGCCGGTCAAGCAAAGGAACGGCGGGAAGGCAATCGCGGCTAATCGTTGTCGGCCAGTTCGCTCTCCAGCGTTTCCATCTTTTCCTGCAGCCGCTCCCACTCTTGGTAGGCGCGCTTCAGGCGCCGTTCCACCTCGTGGTATTCCCGGCTGCGGTCGGCGAAGGCGTCTTGATCCTTGTACAATTCCGGGTCGGCCAGTTGCCGTTCGAGCTCGCCCTTGCGGCCTTCCAGCTTTTCGATATCCGCCTCGGCGGCGGTAACCTGTTTCTTGAGTGGTCCGAGTTTCTTGTTCCGCTCCGCCCGGAGCTGCGCCTTCATCTGGCGCCCTTCCTTGCCCTTGGCCGTTGTTGCCGGCTGCGGCTGCGTCGATGCCTGCGGCTTGGTCTCGGTGGTAGATCCACCGGCGGGGGGCGCTTCGCCCCGTAGCTGTTTGACCTTGTGCAGGTACTCGCTGATATTGCCTTCGAAGAGGTTGCCGCGGCCGTCCTTGATCTCCAGCACCTTGTTGACGAAGCTGTCGAGGAAGTAGCGGTTGTGGGAGACGACGATGATCGAGCCGTCGTACTGGCGCATCGCCTCCTGCAGGATCTCCTGGGAATTCATGTCGAGATGGTTGGTGGGCTCGTCCATGATCAGGAGGTTGGCGGGCTGGGCGATCATCTTGGCCAGGGCCAGACGGCTCTTCTCGCCGCCGGAGAGAACGGTAACCTTTTTATCCACCTCGTCGCCGCGGAAGAGAAAGGCGCCCAGCAGCGAGCGGATCTGGGTGGTGGGCATGTCCTTGGTGTTCTGTTGCAGGGTGTCGAAAACGGAAAGGCTCTGATCCAACTCCTGGGCCTGGTGCTGGCCGAAGTAGGAGGGGATGACGTTGTGGCCGAAACGGTATTCGCCGCCGTCCTGCCGGTTGAGGCCGGCCAGGGTCTTGACCAGGGTCGATTTGCCGGCACCGTTGACCCCGACCACCGCCAGTTTGTCGCCGCGCTGCAATTCGAAGCTGAGATCGGTGAATATCTGTTTGCCGTCGAAGCTCTTGGCGAGATGGCTCACGGCCACCGCCAGCCGGCCGCTGGGAGCGGCGGGCGGGAAGTGGAAGTTGATCGCCTTTTCGGTGTCCTCAAGCTCGATCAACTCCATCTTTTCCAGTTGCTTCAGGCGGCTCTGGGCCTGCTTGGCCTTGGTGGACTTGGAGCGGAACCGTTCCACGAAGCGCATGGTCTGCTGGATCTTCGCCTGCTGGTTGTCGTAGGCGGCGCGCTGTACCTCCAGCCGCACCTCCTTGTCGGTGACATACTTCGAATAGTTGCCCTTGTAGGCGGTGAGGCGGCCCAGGCTCAACTCCCAGGTGATGTTGGTGAGCGCGTCGAGAAAGGTGCGGTCGTGGGAGATGATGACCATCGCCCCGGGGTAGTTTTTGAGAAAATCCTCGAGCCAGGTGAGCGATTCGATGTCAAGATGGTTGGTGGGCTCGTCGAGGAGCAGCAGCGAGGGCTCGGCGAGGAGGATCTTGGCGAGCATCAGCCGCATCAGCCAGCCGCCGCTGAACAGCTGGCATTCCTTGTCGAAATCGCTGTTCTTGAAGCCGAGGCCGAGGAGTATCTTCTCGGTCTGCGACTGGATACGGAAGACATCGAGATGCTCGAGCCGTTCCTGCAACTCGCCCTGGTATTCGAGCAGTTCGTTGAATTCGGGGTCGGCGGGGTCGATAACGCCCAGGTGATGGTTGCAGGCGTCGAGTTGCTGTTGCAGGGTGAGGGCATCGGCAAAGGCGGTTTTCGCCTCCTCGATCAGGGTGCGGCCGGGCGGGAAGGAGTCCACCTCCTGCGGCAGATAGCCGATGGTGGTGCGCTTGGCGCGGGTCACCACCCCTGGGTCGGTTTCGATACGCCCGACCATGATCTTGATCAGGGTGGATTTGCCGGTGCCGTTGACCCCCACCAGGCCGATGCGTTCCTGGCCGTCCAGGCGGGCGTTGACCTGCCTGAACAGGTGTTTGTCGCCGAATTGTATATTGAGATCGTTGATGGTAAGCATTGGTGTTCCCGTGGTTGCTGAATGTAGTCGGCGCCTACCATAGCACAGTTCATAAAAACAGGCTATGATTTGGCTCGGGTGAATGCCCAGGCAATCCGTAAAACAACAAATTTCAGGATTTTTTATGCGATATTTCTCTTGGCCGAAACCGGAGTGCGGCTTGCTCATGCCCTGGCTGCCGGCAACCGTCCTGCTGCTCGGGGTGCTTTCCGGTGGCGGATTCTGGTGGCTCAACCATCTGAATTCGCATTATCAGCAGTTCGACCGCCTGCTTGAGGTCATCTATGAGGTCGACCGTCAGGTTGCCCATTCCCACCTTTCGCTTGACGACCAGTTGGGCTGTGATCCGAAGCTGGTAAGGCATCTGCTTGGCGAAGCGACGCACGCCGTTGCCGACCTGCGGCAGCGATTGCAGGAAGACTGGTGTCTGGACGGCAAGGACGGGAAGCAGCGGGAGTTGCTGGCCGGGGTAAGCGTGATCAGCGAGACCCTGCTGGATCTGCAAAAGATTACCGTTGAACTGGAGGGCGCGACATCGAAAAAGAAGGCCGTCGAACAGAAAATACGTTTCGACAACAAGTTCCAGTTTTTTTCCCACACCGCCCTGCAGGTCGAAGGGATAATGAAGGATATCGGTTCCGCCCATATCCGTTACTCATTATCGGTATTCCGGGCGATCTTTGCCGGCTGGGTGCTGTTTGTCGTGATGCTGGTGGCCGCCTTGCTGCGGGTGGAATCGAAAAGGCTGTCCACCGCCCGCGCCCTTGCCGACAGCGAGGAGATGTTCCGGACCATGACCGAGTCGGCGCGGGACGCCATTGTTCTGGCCGATAAGCAGGGGGTGATTTCCTACTGGAATAAGGCGGCGGAGCGGATGTTCGGCAGGTCCGGCGACGAACTCAAAGGGGCGAAGTTGTGCGATATCCTGCAGTTACCGACCCTCGGCACCGAGGATAGAAACCGTTGCGAGACGCTGTGGCAGATGGACGCAGAGGGTGGGGATGATGCCGCCATCGTCGAGGGTCGGGTCGATTCCGGTGCCGGCGTCCATCAGGTCGAGGTGTCGGTGGCGCCGATCACCCTGCATGGCCGCCCGCAGAATATCGCCATCCTGCGAGATATCAAGGAAAGAAAGCGGGCCGAACAGGCCTTGCGTGAGAACGAAGCGCTTTTACGCACGCTGATCAACGCGATGCCGGACTTTGTCTGTTTCAAGGACGGCGCCGGCCGCTGGTTGCTGGCGAACGAGTTCGGGCTGCGTCTTTTCGGGATTGAAAACGTCGCTTATCAGCATAAAAGTGACGCGGAACTTGCCGAACATAAAGAATTTTACAAGCAGGCCTTTTATGCCTGTATCAAGAGCGACGAGGAGGCCTGGCGGCTTGGCGTGGTGTCGCGTTGTGACGAGATTATCCCGCGGATGGAAGGGGCGCCGTTTATCTATGACGTCATCAAGGTGCCGCTTTTCAATGACGACCGGAGCCGCAAGGGGCTTTTGGTGATCGGGCGTGATATCACCGAACGCAAGACCATCGAAAAGGCATTGCTGGATTCACAGGAGAAGTTGCGGCACCTTTCCGCAAGCCTCTTTGTGGTGCAGGAAACGGAACGGCGACGGATCGCCAACGAGTTGCATGACGAGCTTGGGCAGGCGCTGGCCGCCCTGAAGATGCAGATCCGGGCGATGCAGCGCCGTCTCGCCGGCGAGCGGCCCGTGGAAGTGGCCGAGTGCGACGAGATATGTGTGTATATCAAACAGATCATCGAAAACGTCCGCCGGTTGTCTCGCGATCTGAGTCCGGTGGTTCTTGACGATCTCGGCCTGCGGACCGCAATCCGGCGGATGCTGGACAAGTTTTCGGAACTGCACGACATGGATGTGGCGGTTACCATGGACGATATCGGCCATCTGCTGGACCCGAGCGCCGAACGCATCGTCTACCGGATCGTCCAGGAGGCCCTTACCAACATTGCCAAGCATGCCCACGCCAGGCATCTGGAGGTGTCCATCCGCAGGCAGGAGCGGGATATTCGTTTTTTGATCCGGGACGACGGGTGCGGCTTCGACCCTGAGGCGGAGGCGCGGAAAAAAGCGACCGAGCGTGGGCTTGGCCTGACCGCCATGTCCGAAAGGGTGCGGATGCTGGGCGGTGTGCTTGACATCGTCAGCGCGCCCGGTCATGGTACCTCTATTAGCTTGTCGATACCGGTTTGCGGCGGATGATATAGCGGCTGGGTGATGTTGGTATGGGCGGCGCTTTTTTTAACGGGAGGAAAGCATGGGCGGTTATCGGATAGTGTTGGCGGATGATCATGCGATGATACGTCATGGCATCCGCAAGATCCTGGAAGATCATCCCCAGTTCGAGGTGGTCGGGGAGGCCGGCGACGGCCTTGGGCTCCTGGAGATTCTGAAAAAAAAGGCCCCGGACCTGATCATCCTGGATATTTCCATGCCGAAGTTGCGGGGTCTGGAGGCGATCAGCGAGGCCCGCAAGATCTGCCCGGCGGTGAAGGTGATCATTCTGACCATGCACAAGAGCACGGAGTATGTCTATCACGCTGTCGCCGCCGGTGCCGACAGCTATCTTCTCAAAGAGGATACCGATCGTGAGTTGCTGACCGCCATCGAGCAGGTGCGCAAGGGATCGGTGTATATCTCCTCCTTCCTCTCTTCCGAGTTCACCGCCGATATCATCCGCACCTGCAGAAGCAGCGGCAAGCCGCCGTCCGAATCGGCCACCACCCGTGAGCGGCAGGTGTTGAAGCTGGTCGCCGAAGGGAAGACCAGTAAGGAGATCGCGGATCTGCTGTTTATCAGTATCCGTACCGTTGAGCATCATCGTGCCAATTTTATGAAAAAATTGGATCTTAAAACAACCGCCGACGTAATTAAATATGCCCTGGAAAAGGGCTATATCACCTGAGTGAAGGGTTGTTCGTCAGTTGCGGTAGGTAATTGTACCTATACTTAATTAGGTGGAACTACCTGTTTCCGTTCGGTTCGATTCACTGTCATAGTGCATATTGCTTGTTTAAAAACTTGGGCTTTCTGTGGCTGCTCGCCACGAACTTCTGTTTGGGAATGAATTGAAAATCAATTGCAAAGGCCCTTGGCTCATTGTCTGCCTCGCCATCATCGTCTGCGCCCAGACCGCGTTGATCGGGTTTCTCGTCCATGAGAGCAGGGTGTCCGGCTGTGCGTTGGCGAACGGGCATATCCTGTATCCACTTCTGTTTGGCGGCGGGATTGTCCTCCTGACAGCGCTGGCGGCGATTTATGGGCAAACCGCCGGTGTTTCCGGGCGCACCCGCCGAGAACTGCTCGAAACCAACCTGGAATTGGATCAAATCTTCAATACCGCCGCCGACGGGATGCGGGTTATTGATCGTGAATTCAATGTGTTGCGGGTTAACGATACCCTGTTGAAGATGAGCGGGTCGAGTCGCGCGGTCGTTCTTGGGAAAAAATGTTACGAGGTGTTCTCCGGGCCTTACTGTCACACCCCCGAATGCCCCTTGTTGAAGGTGCTGCGTGGGGTAAGCCAGATTTCCTTGGAGGTGAACAAGGTTCGGACGGATGGGGGTAAGGTGCCTTGTCTGCTCACGGCGATTCCCTATCTTGATTCGCAGGGGAATCTGCTCGGCATTATCGAGGATTTCAAGGATATCTCCGGCCGTCGGGAGCAGGAGCGGCTCGCGCGATGGCGTGCCGATGTCGATGGCGCCATCGCCAAGCTTTCCAGCGCCCTCATGTCTAAGATGGATCTCGATGAGATGGTGAGTCTGGTTGTTGAGCAGGCTCGGGAGTTGACCGGCAGCCGGTATGGTTTTGTCGGCTATATCGACGCCCAGAGCGGTAGTCTGGTCTGCCCTACCATGACCCGCGATATCTGGAATGAGTGTCAGGTTCCCGGCAAAAATGTCGTTTTTCACGAATTTGTCGGGCTCTGGGGGTGGGTACTCAAAAACAGGCGGCCGATATTGACCAACTCCCCATACGCCGACGAGCGATCCGCCGGGGTGCCGGCGGGGCATGTGCCTATCGAACGTTTCATGGCGGTGCCGGCAATAACCGGTGAGAAGTTGATGGGAGTAATCTCGCTTGCCAACAGTGAGCGGGAGTATGTCGAGCGGGATATGGAGGCGTGTCAGCAACTGGCGATGCTTCTCGCCATCGCTATCCAGCGGCGACAGGGCGAGGAGGCGATGCATCGTCTCCTGACGGCAACGGCCGCCGTCACCAGCGGCGATTTCTTTTCCACCCTGGTTGAGCAGTTGGCGAAATGCTTGGGGACGCGGTTCGCTTTGGTCGGCGAGATCGACCGTGGCTGTCCGGGCCGGGTGAATGGCTTGGCCTTCTGGAATGACGGCCGCTTGGATAAACCCATCGATTACGATCTGGCAGGCGCCCCCTGTGAGAAGGCTGCCGGCGAGGGGTTCTGTCTCTACCCGCAGAATGTCGCCAATCTCTTCCCCGAGGACAAGGCCCTCGCCGAATGGGGGATAGAGTCGTATGTCGGCATCTGTCTGTACGATGAGCAGGGCTTCCCCATCGGCATTCTCTGCGCCCTCGACCGGCAGCCTCTGGCCGAGATTGACCATGTGCACGAGATATTCAGGATATTCTCGCAGCGGACCTCGGCGGAGATCGCGCGGAAACGGGTGGAGGCGGCACTCGCCCACGCCAAGGAGGAGGCGGATGAGGCGAATCAGGCCAAGAGCCGATTCCTGGCCAATATGAGTCATGAGATTCGCACGCCGATGAATGCGGTTCTCGGCATGACCGAACTCACCCTTGAGACATCGCTCGATCCCGCGCAGCGGCGGTATCTGACGACGGTCAGGGAGTCGGCGCATTCCCTGCTCGGATTGTTGAACGACATCCTCGATTTGTCGAAGATTGAGGCCGGGCAGATTGTGTTGGAGCATGAACCGTTTGACCTGCGCGCGGTGCTGGATGGCGTGGGCCGGACCCTGGCGACCGTTGCCCAGGCCAAGGGACTGGAGTTGCTGTGTCGTGTGCCGCCCGATTTTCCGGTCAGCCTGGTCGGTGATGCCGTCCGTTTGCGGCAGATCCTGATGAATTTGGTCGGCAATGCCGTTAAGTTCACCAAGGAAGGATATGTCCTGCTGGAAGCGTGTGAGGCGGTGCAGGGTCAATATGAAACGCGGGTCAGCCTGCGTATCGTCGACACCGGCATCGGTATCAGCGCGGAGCAGAGAGCGAAGATTTTCAGGCGGTTCAGCCAGGGCGACGATTCGGTCTCGCGGATGTATGGCGGCACCGGGCTTGGCCTGGCGATCTCCGAGAAGCTTTGCGCCTTGATGGGCGGCGACATCAGGGTTGAGAGCGAGCCCGGCCGAGGCAGTACCTTCTGGGTCAACGTCGCCTTCGAGGCTGGTGTGGGGGCGGCGGCAACGGTGCCACAGATGTTGCCGGTCCCGGGGGATGGGGCCGAGGCGTTGGTGGTTGCCGGCAATCACATCGGCAGGGATATCCTGGCCGAGGCGTTACAGTTCCTGGGGTTTGCGGTTACCGTCGTGTCCGGTGGCCGTGAGGTTTTGGAGAAATATGCCGGTGCAGACGGCTTTCGTGAGAAGATTCTCGTCGTTGATGATCAGATGCCGGAGATGAACGGCGAGCAGTTGTTCGAGCAGCTGCTTGCCATGCCGTCTGGTCTGCCGCATAAAATAATTTTATTGACAAATAATCCTTCTCGTAAAAGTATTAAACTTGATAGTAAATCTAACTGTTATCAATTGGTGAAGCCGGTCATCCTCTCCGAGTTGTCGCAGGTTGTTCATGACCTCTTGCTGGAGGTGGGTTCCGGCGATAAAACCTTGGCGCAGACAGGTGCGGTGGTTCAGCGCGCGTCCGGCTCGGTGATGCCGATGACCTTCCTGCTGGTCGAGGATAATGAGGCCAACCGGCTGGTGGCGTCCGCTGTGCTCGAGAAGGAGGGGCATTGCGTGTATACCGCCGTCACCGGGGTTGAGGCCCTGTCGTTTCTGTGCCGCCAGCGGGTGGATCTGGTGTTGATGGACGTGCAGATGCCGGAGATGGATGGCCTGACCGCGACCAGTCTTATCAGACGTTGTGAGGCAGGGCTGCCTCCGAACAGTCTCGGCGCTGATTATATGGAGTTGCTCTTTGATTTGCGCGATAAAATCAAGGGTACCTATCTGCCCATCGTGGCGATGACCGCGCACGCCATGGCCGGTGACCGGAATCGTTGCCTTGACGCGGGAATGGATGATTATGTCACCAAGCCTTTCAGGGGTGAGGATGTCTTTAGAGCCATTGGGAGAGTCATGAATCGACAGCATAAGGAAGAGTTCCCTCAGAAAGAAGCATACCCTGAGATATTTCCCGCAGACGGACCGGCAGTGATTGATCTCGATATCCTCCGCGCGCACTTTGAAAAAAATTATTCTCTGCCCAAGGATAAGGTTGATCAACTTGTCACCTCCTTTTCCCAGAGCATCGGTTCCTATCTCAACAATATCAAACAGACCGACATGGCCGGCGACATTGAGGGATACCGTCGCACCCTGCACAGCCTGAAGGGGGTACTGTTGACCATGGGGCTCAATGAATTGGCCGGCGTTGTAAAAAAAACCGAGGATACGGTCAGGGATGATCGGCAATTGGTTGCCGCCAAGGAACTGGTCGTCAAACTGCAAACCTCACTGGCTCCTTTGCTGTAGTCCGTGCTCCGTCATTTGCGTCCAGGCCTAAAAGGCGAGGGGCGCACACTCCATCTTCCCCTTGTCGGCCTGTGATTGCCTATCCCTCGCAGTTTTCACGCCCGCCAGTACATTGTAAGTTTCCCCTCTCTTGCCCCTGGCAAGTGATTCAGGTATGTTTTTGTCATTTGGGCGCGGCATGATGCCGGGGGGGGCATGTTGAACGGCAAGGAACAAATGCATATCTGTGATACGGTTTGGACCCGGCGCTGCGACGTGTGGCGGTCGGCTCTCCCCGGCCTGCTGGATGCGGCCGGCCTGCCGGCTGCCCTGCGCAGCGGAAAACGGATTCTGATCAAGCCCAATCTGGTGGAAAACCTGCCGCCGCCCATCACCACACCGGTCGGGCTGGTGGAGGCCCTGCTTGAGTATCTGCGGGAGAATGCCCCGGGCGGCGTAGAAATTGTCATCGGTGAGGGGTGCGGCTCAAAGGAAGATGACACCTGGCGCGCCTTCGCCGGGCAGGGCTATGTCGATCTTTCGCAGCGGTGCGGCGTGCCGTTAATTGATCTTAACACCGAAAAGCTGGTCTCCGTCGCCAATCCCCACTGTTCTCGCTGGCCGCAAATGTTTCTGCCGGCCATCGTTTTCGAGAGTTTTCTTCTTTCGTTGCCGGTGCTGAAGGCGCATTCCCTGGCCGGTGTCACCCTGACGATGAAGAACATGATGGGCCTTGCCCCGCCCGCTCATTACCAGCAAGGCGGTCATTGGAAAAAGGCGGCCTTTCATCACCGGATTCAGGAAGCGATCTTTGATCTCAACCGCTATCGCGCCCCTGATTTCACCCTGCTGGACGCCACCGTCGGCATGTGCGAGGCGCATCTCTGGGGGGCGACCTGCGATCCGCCGCCCGGGCTGTTGGTCGCGGGGTATGACCCGGTGGCGGTGGATGCGTTCGCCACCGGGCTTCTCGGCCGGGATTGGCGCCAAATCGGCCATATCCGGTTGGCGGATGGGGTTCTTGGCACGGCGGCCGGTACGATTGTGGAGGTGGCGTGATGGGTTCGGCAAGGGATGAGGCGCTCGCCTATGTGCGCCGGGTGGCGGCGGCCTATGACCCGCATCTGCGGCTTGCTGAGACGGAGACAGTAAACAAACCGGCGGCTGCGGTTGGTGGGGTCTTGGTCTGCGCGCCGCATCCGGACGATGAATCCCTCTGCGGCGCCCTTCCCCTGCGCCTGGCCAGGGAGGATGGATGTCCGGTGACGGCGTTGGCTGTTACCCTGGGCAGCGATGCCGCCCGGAAGGAGGCACGGCTGCGGGAGTTTGCCGACGCCTGCGGCGTTTTGGGCTGGGGTTGGCAACTCGCCCGGCAACCGCTCGCCATGGACGGGATCAGTCCCGCGCAGCGGGATCGTGACCCGGCGGCATGGGAGGGCAAGGTGGCGGCCGTTGTCGCGATCCTGGCTGCCCTGCGGCCCGCCCTGGTCCTCTTGCCGCATCTGGATGACGCGCATCCCACCCATGTCGGCACCCATCAACTCTGCATGGAGGCGCTGGTCCGTCATGCAACCGATTGCGGTGGGGAGATACTGATCGCGGAGACGGAGTTCTGGCGTCCGCTCGGGGATGCCAATCTGCTGGTGGGGGTGGGCGAGGAGGATGTGGCGCGGCTGGTGCTGGCGGTCAGTCGCCATCGCGGCGAGATCGTCCGCCATCCCTATCATGCGCAACTGCCGTTTCGGATGGTGGAGACGGTCCGCCGGGGCGCCGAGATGCTGGCCGGATTCGGCGGCGGGGTGCCACCATTCCGGTTTGGGGAGTTGTACCGGTTGGCCCGGCTTATGAACGGCCGGCTGTTGCCGGCGACACGCGGGGTAATCCTCGATCCGGCGGAGCGGCTTTCGCTTGCCGCTCTCCGCTCCGCGTGCTGATCGCGTTCAGCTGTTGTTGTTGAGGTTGGTCGGCTTTTTGGAGAGACCTATCTCCTGGCAGACCTCGGTGGCGATCTCCTCGATGGATTTCCCATGGGTGTCGATGACCGGGATATTGTGTTTCATGAAGATCTGCTCCGCCTGCTGCAACTCCTCGATGCAGGTGGACATCTTGGCGTATTTGCTGCCGGGATAGCGTTTTTCCCGTACGCTGTGCAGCAGTTCCGGGGTGGTGGTGAGTCCAACGGTGCGGCGGCTGTTGCGGCGGACGCCCTCCGGCAGCCGGTACTGGTTGAGGTATTCGACGGTGAGGGGGAAGTTTGCGGACTTGAGCCCGTGCTGGGTGGCGAGGTAGACGCTGACCGGGGTCTTGCCGGCCCGCGAGACGCCGAGCAGGATAACGTCCGATTCGTCCAGTTCTTCTATCTTGGTGCCGTCGTCGTGTTCAAGGCAGAAGTTGATCGCCGCCGCGCGTTTTGCCATGCTGACGTCGTCGGTGCGGCGGGAAAAGCCCGGTACGCGAAGCGGTTTTGTTTCGAGGCATTCTTCCAGCCGCGAGAGAAAGAAGTGGTAGGCGTCAAAAAATTCCACCTCCGGGGTATCAAAAACCTTGAGGACCTCTTCGGTCATGATGGTGCTGAAAACGATCGGCCGCCGTGCCGCCGAATTCTTGAGGATATAGGCTAGTACCTTTTCCGCCTCGGGGATCGTCCGGATAAAGGCGAAGGTCTCTTCGTGAAAGCTAGTCTCCGGGAACTGGCAGAGCAGCGACTGGCCAAGGTTGGTGGCCAGAATGCCGGTGCTGTCGGAGAGGTAGTACACATCCTTGGATTTCCACATACGTTTCAGGTGTCCAGAGAGTTTGCGTTTTGCCCAGGGCTCGGGAGATGCGGCCGGGTCAGGGTTTTCTGCCTATCCATTCCTTGTCGCTTTGATAGAGGCTCGCATATTTCTTGATCTGGGCGTTGATTGGTTTGGGCAGGACGATATCGTATCGTTCAAGGTATTCCGCCGCCATCCGGTGGGTGTTGAATATCGGGCAATTGAGGGCGATGTTCATGATGCACTTGTCGATATATTCCGCCCGGCGGGTCGGATCGTAGAAGGCGTCGATGATCTGCGGAAAAAGCTGGTAGAAGGAAGCGGAATCCTCGGCATAGAGGAGGTGGGCCGGCGATTCGCTCAAGGCGTCGCCGTCAACCGGCCCCTCGTAGCCGAATTTCCAGCCGGTCTGTCCGTCATGATACCCTTCAACCCACCAGCCGTCCATGATGCTGATGTTGGGGATGCCGTTCAGCGCCGCTTTCATGCCACTGGTGCCGCTTGCTTCCAGGGGGCGCTTGGGGCTGTTGAGCCAGGCGTGAACGCCGGCCACCATCATTTTGGCGATCTGCATGTCATAGCCCGGGATAAAGACGACCTTGGCTAATCCCTTGCTGCGGAGATAGAGTTCCTTCTGGTAATCGAGGATCGATTTGATGAGGTTCCTGCCCGGTTCGTCTTCCGGGTGCGCTTTGCCGGCAAAGATGAAATT
>JAOUHH010000193.1 GCA_029865195.1 Desulfobulbaceae bacterium | reverse complement strand
CATATAGAAAGCGGTCTCGGCCAGATCGTCATGCTTGCCCTCAAGGATCTCCTTGAAGCCGCGCACGGTATCCTCAACCTTGACATACTTGCCCTTCATGCCGGTGAATACCTCGGCAACGGTGAAGGGCTGAGAGAGGAAACGCTGAATCTTCCGGGCGCGGGCAACCGTCTTCTGATCGTCCTCGGAAAGCTCGTCGGCGCCGAGGATGGCGATGATGTCCTTGAGGTCCTTGTATTTCTGCAGGGTAACCTGCACGCCGCGGGCGACCAGGTAATGCTCCTCACCGACAACGTTGGGGTCGAGGATACGGGAGGTGGAGTCCAGGGGATCCACGGCCGGATAGATGCCGAGCTCGGCAACCTGACGGGAAAGTACGACGGTTCCGTCAAGATGGGCGAAGGTGGTAGCCGGCGCCGGGTCGGTAAGGTCGTCGGCAGGTACGTATACACACTGTACCGCGGTGATGGAACCCTTGGTGGTGGAGGTAATACGTTCCTGCAGGGCGCCGAGGTCGGTGGCCAGGGTCGGCTGGTAACCAACGGCGGAAGGGATACGGCCAAGGAGCGCGGAAACCTCGGCACCGGCCTGGGTGAAACGGAAGATGTTGTCAACGAAGAACAACACGTCCTGACCTTCCTCGTCACGGAAATACTCGGCAGCGGAAAGACCGGTCAGAGCAACACGGGCACGTGCTCCCGGAGGCTCGGTCATCTGGCCGTACACCAGGGCGGCCTTGGGAAGAACGCCGGACTCCTTCATCTCGCGGTAAAGGTCGTTACCCTCACGGGTACGCTCGCCAACGCCGCAGAATACGGAGATACCGCCGTGATGGAGGGCGATGTTGTTAACCATCTCCATCATGATAACGGTCTTACCACAACCGGCGCCGCCGAAGAGGCCCATCTTGCCGCCGCGGGGGAAGGGAACGAGAAGGTCGATAACCTTGATGCCGGTCTCGAGAACCTTTACCTCGGTATCCTGATCGGTGAACTGCGGCGCAGGCTTATGAATGGGCCGCTTCTTGTCGGAAGAGATGGCGCCGAGGCCATCCACCGGCCGACCGACCACGTTCATGATCCGGCCCAGAGAGGCGGCGCCGACCGGAATCTCGATGGGTGCGTTGGTCTGCTTTACTTCCTGGCCGCGCATCAAACCGTCGGTCTGATCCATGGAGATACAACGACAGACGTTATCGCCCATATGCAGGGCAACCTCGATAACCAGATTGTCCGGTTCGTCGCTGATACCCTTGTTGGAAACGTAGAGAGCGTCCATGATCTCCGGCAACTGACCCGGCTCAAACTCGACGTCGACAACCGGGCCGATTACCTGCACGATTTTACCATTCTTTTGATCACTCATATGCCAACCTGCCTCCTCAGCATCTTATCAATTTCTAGATGAATCAGCTGGAGGCCGGCTGAAGCCCGCCTATCCACACTGAAACTTGCGTTATTCGCGATACTATCCCTTCAAAGCCTCGGCGCCGCCGACGATATCCATCAACTCGGCGGTAATACCGGATTGCCGCGCCTTGTTGTAGACCAAGGTAAGATCCCGGATCATGTCCTTGCAGGCGCTGGTGGCGTTATCCATGGCGGTCATCCGCGCCGCCTGCTCGCTGGCACCAACCTCGAGCATGGCATGATAGACCATGACGTTGAGGTAGAGCGGCAACAGGACATCCATGATCTCGGCCGGACTCGGCTCGTAAATATAGTCTCCACCACCGGCGCTTTCCGCGCCGGCAACGGGCTGTACGGGTAACAGGGGTTGTTCCACCGGTCGCTGCACGGCCACGCTCCGAAACTGACCGTAAACCACGTTGACCTGGTCGGAACCACCTTCAAGGAAGTTCGCTGCCGCGTCCTGGGCAATGGCCCTGGCATTGAACATCTGGAAGGTGCCCATGATATCGGTATACGCCTTGCGAACCTTGCCGGTCTTCTTGAAGTAGGCATTGCCCTTCTTGCCGACGCACACCAGACTGACCTTCTTGCCTTCCGCCTCGTAGGAGGCGATCTGCCGTTCGGCCATCTTGAAGATATTGGTATTGAAGCTTCCGCAGAGACCACGGTCGGAGGTGACGATGATCAACTCAACCGTCTTGACCTCCCGTTTCTCCATGAGCGGAAACTGGCCGGAATCCATATTGGCGGAAAGGTTGCCCATGGCAGCGTTGAACTTGCCGGTGTAGGGCCGGAAGTCCTCCATCTTCTGCTGGGCACCGCGAAGCTTCGCAGCCGCGACCATGTTCATGGCCTGCGTGATCTGCGACGTCTTCTTTACGCCACCAATTTTTGTATGTACTTCCTTAAGACTAGCCATGCCTTACCATTCCCCCTCTTAGTTGAGGCCCATCGATGCCTTAAAGGTGTCGCCGAAGGCGGTAAGCGTCTTCTTCATCTTCTCTTCAAGAGCGGCGTCGAACGCCTGCTTCTCGCGAAGATCGTCGAAGATGCTCGCCTCGTTCTGGGCGATGTACTCGAACAACTGCTTCTCGTACTCGGCCAGCGACTTCACCGGCAGGCTGTCAAGGAAGCCCTTGGTACCGGCAAAGAGGATGGTGACCTGCTTCTCCATGGGCAGCGGCTGATACTGAGGCTGCTTGAGGATCTCGACCAGACGCTCACCGCGGGTAAGCTGTGCCTGGGTGGCCTTGTCGAGGTCGGAACCGAACTGGGCGAAGGCCGCCAGCTCGCGATACTGGGCAAGGTCGAGACGGAGGGTACCGGCAACCTGCTTCATGGCCTTAACCTGGGCGGCACCACCAACCCGGGATACGGAGAGACCGACGTTAACGGCCGGACGCACACCGGAGAAGAAGAGGTTGGGCTCAAGGTAAACCTGACCGTCGGTAATGGAGATAACGTTGGTCGGAATGAATGCGGAAACGTCGCCGGCCTGGGTCTCGATGATCGGCAGGGCGGTAAGGGAACCGGCGCCCAGCTCGTCGCTGACCTTGGAGGCGCGCTCCAGCAGACGGGAGTGGTTGAAGAAAATGTCGCCGGGGAAAGCCTCGCGTCCCGGCGGACGACGAAGGAGCAGGGAAAGCTCGCGGTAGGCAACCGCCTGCTTGGAAAGATCGTCATAGATGATCAGGGCGTGCTTGCCGTTGTCACGGAAGTACTCGCCCATGGCGCAACCGGCGAAGGCGGCAACGTACTGCAGCGGCGCCGGATCGGAAGCACAGGCGGCAACCACGGTGGTGTACTCCATGGCGCCGTGCTTGCGGAGGGCCTCGACCACCAGGGCGACGGTGGACTTTTTCTGGCCGATGGCGACATAGATGCAGTGCACGTCGGTGTTCTTCTGGGCGATGATGGCGTCGACGCAGAGGGCGGTCTTGCCGATCTGACGGTCGCCGATGACCAGCTCGCGCTGGCCGCGGCCAACCGGGGTCATGGCGTCAACCGCCTTGGAGCCGGTGTAGCAGGGCTCATGTACCGACTTACGGGCGATAACGCCGGGGGCGAGAACCTCGATCTTGCGGGTTTCCTTGGCGTTGATCGGGCCCTGGCCGTCGATGGGGAAGCCAACGCCGTCAACGACGCGGCCTTCCATCTCCGGGCCAACCGGAACCTCGGCGATCTTGCCGGTCCGTTTCACCACAGAGCCTTCCTTGATCTTGCGGACATCGCCAAGGACGGCGCAACCAACGTTGTCGGTCTCCAGGTTCAGGGCCAGGCCAAGAATCCCACCGGTGAACTCCAGCAGCTCCATCGCCATGCAGTTCTGAACGCCATGAACGCGAGCAATACCGTCACCAACGGAGATTACGGTACCGGTTTCGCTCAGATCGACCTTGTTCTCGTAGTCCTTGATCTGCCCCTTAATGATTTGACTAATCTCTTCGGCTTTAATCTGCATTGTCTCTATACACTCCCGTTAATGGATTCTTTTAAACCAGCGAGCTGTGTCCTGATGCTACCATCCAGCACCAAATCCCCTACCTTGGCGATAATGCCGCCGATGATCGAGGGATCAACCTCGGTCTTCAACTCAACCGTCTTGGAGGTAATCTTTTCAAGCGTCGCCTGAACCTTTGCCTGCAAGTCGGCGGAAAGCGCGGTGGCGGAAACGACTGTTCCCTTGCACACATTCCGATCCTCATCCACCATGGCCTGAAAAACCTCGGCGATGTCGGGCAGCACGTTCGCCCGTTTTTTCTGCACCAGCAGGTTCAGAAAATTTCCCATCTCCTTGGAGGTATTCACCGCCTGTACCAGATGCTCCATGACCTTGCCCCGCACATCCACCGGATACATGGGGTTGGTCAAGGCATCGCGCACTTCGGGGCTGGAGGCATAGAGTGCCGCCATTTCGCCCAATACCCTGGTGTATTCATCAAAAGCGCCAAGCTCCTTGCCAACGGCAAACAGGGCTTTGGCGTACCGTTTTGCCAAAATCGTATTTTTCACTGCAGACCTCCCACCTTGTCAAGGTACGCGGCAACCAGCTTATCCTGGTCGGCGGGCTGGAAATGCTTGCGAATAAGATCCTCGGCCATGGTCGCCGCCTGCTCGGCAACCTCAACCCGCAAACGTTTTTTGGCAACCGCAAGCTCATGCTGCACCGCCATCTCGGCCTGCCGCTTGATATCACCGGCCGCCCGCTCGGCGTCGGCGATGATCCGCTGCTTCTCGGCTTCGGCCTGGGCAACGGCGCCTTCGATGATCTTGGCGACCTCCGCGTCGATCCCGGCAAGCTTGCCTTCGTACTCTTTATACATCTGCTCGGCCTCGGCCTTGCGGGCCTGCAGGTCGTCAAAACGCTCCTTGATCGAGAGCCGACGGTTGCGAAGCGCGTTGGCAAGCGGCTTGGCGGTAAACTTCACCAGGATGATCACCAGGCCCAGGAAGTTCAGGGCCCGCCACAACAGATCCTTCATCTTCTCCGGGGTCACGCTGCCATGGGCGCCACCGTGCGCGGTGCCATGGGCATCGCCATGGGCTTCCGCGGCGCCGTGATCAGCCACCATTGCGCCTTCCACGGCCTCAACCGCGCCGTGTGCGTCCACAGCCACGCCGTGTGCAGCATCGACCGCGCCACCATGCGCTTCCACTGCCACACCGTGCGCTGCCTCCCCGCCTTCCGGGGAGGCATACAACAGCCCCGCCGTTACTAGGACGCCAGCGGCGGCCAGGACGACAAGACCATGTTTTGCCCACTTCCTGTTCGCATTCATCTTTAGAGAGCCCTCCCCAATATTTTGCTCGCCACCTCACCGGCAAACCCGTCAACCTGCCCCTGCAGCTGTTGCCGAGCACTGTCATACTGAGAAGCGACCTGTTTCAACTGCTCCGCCTTGGCAGCGTCGGACTCGGCGCGAACCGTGGCAAGTTCCTCTGAGCCCACAGCCTGCGCCTCGCCACGGGCCGCATCGAACTTGGCCTTGGCGTTC
>JAOUHH010000192.1 GCA_029865195.1 Desulfobulbaceae bacterium | reverse complement strand
GGCGAACATGGCGGTCTATTTCGCCACCCTGCAGCCGGGCGACACCGTGCTCGGCATGGATCTCGCCCACGGCGGCCATCTTACCCACGGCGCCGGGGTCAACTTCTCCGGTCAGCTCTACAAGTTTGTTTCCTACGGCGTCGACAAGGAGACCGAGCAGATCGACATGGCCGCGGTGGAGCGGCTGGCCGAGGAACACCGGCCGAAGATGATCGTCGCCGGGGCCAGCGCCTATCCCCGGGTGATCGATTTTGCCGGTTTCCGCAGGATTGCCGACAAGGTCGGCGCCCTGTTCATGGTCGATATGGCCCATATCGCCGGCCTGGTGGCGGCGGGCGTGCATCCCTCGCCGGTGCCGCACGCCCATTTTGTCACCACCACCACCCATAAAACCCTGCGGGGGCCGCGCGGTGGCCTGATCCTGGCCAGGGAAGAGTATGCCAAGGCGCTCAACAGCAAGATATTCCCCGGCATCCAGGGCGGGCCGCTGATGCATGTGATCGCCGCCAAGGCGGTGGCCTTCAAGGAGGCGATGTTGCCGAGCTTCACCGAATATCAGAAGCAGGTGGTGCGCAACACCCAGGCCCTGGGGGCCAAGCTGCAGAGCCATGGCTTCCGCCTGGTGTCGGGCGGCAGCGACAACCATCTGGTGCTGGTCAACCTCGCCAACAAGAATATCACCGGCAAGGACGCCGAGCATGTGCTGGAAGACGCCGGCATGACCGTCAACAAGAATGCCATCCCCTTCGACACCGAGAGCCGGTTCGTGACCGGCGGCATCCGCATCGGCACCCCGGCCGTCACCACTCGCGGCCTCAAGGAGGCGGAGATGGAGAAGATCGGCGAATGGATCAACCGCGCCATCGACAACCGCGCCAACAAGGATGCGCTGGCGAAGATCCGCTTGGAAGTCCGGATGCTCTGCGATGATTTCCCGCTCTACCCGAAATTTGACCGGAGCGAAGAGTAGGACAATGCTTGCGCCCAACGATCGTCCCTCCTGGGATGCCTATTTCATGTCGATCACCGAGCTGGTGGCGCAGCGGGCCACCTGCCTGCGTCGGCGGGTAGGGGCGATCCTGGTGCGCGACAAGCACATCATTTCAACCGGCTACAACGGCGCGCCGCGTAACGTCAGCCACTGTCTGGAGGTTGGCTGCCTGCGGGAGCAGCAGAAGATCCCCTCCGGCGAGCGGCATGAGCTCTGCCGCGGCCTGCATGCCGAGCAGAACGCCATTATCCAGGCCGCCCTGCACGGGGTGAGTGTTGACGGGGCGACCCTTTATTGCACCAACTCACCCTGTTCGATCTGTAGCAAGATGCTGATCAACGCCGGCATCCGGAAGATCTATTACCGGGAAGGGTACGCTGATTTTCTCGGCGGCCAGATGCTCAGCGAGGCCGGCGTCGAATTGGTACAGCTCGTATAGGCCCCCTCGTCCATTTACGCAAGGTGACGGACCATGAAATGCCCCTACTGCGGACATCTTGAAAACAGGGTGGTTGACTCCCGGCTCAACAAGGAATACACCATCACCCGTAGGCGGCGACTGTGCGAATCCTGCGGGCGGCGTTTCACCACCTACGAGCGACTGGAAGTGACCATGCCGATGCTGATCAAGAAGGACGGTCGGCGTGAGGCCTGGGATCGGCACAAGGTGGTCGACGGGCTCAAGAAGGCCTGCGAGAAACGGCCGGTGAGCATCGAGATGATCGACGAGTTCGTCGACGACATGGAGCGCGAGCTGCAGGATATGGGCGAGCGGGAGATCCCGGTGGGGATGGTTGGCGAGCGGGTGATGGCGGGGTTGAAGGAACTCGACGAGGTGGCCTATGTCCGTTTCGCTTCCGTCTACAGGCAGTTCAAGGATCTGAGCGAATTCATGGACGAGTTGAAGGGCCTGCTCGATACTCAAGGGAAGGGAAGTTGACCGCCGATCTCGATTTTATGCGGCTGGCCCTGCGTGAGGCGAAAAAGGGCGTGGGCCGCACCTCGCCGAACCCGGCCGTGGGCTCGGTGGTGGTGAAGGATGGGCGGGTGGTCGGCAAGGGCTACCATCGAAAGGCCGGCGAGCCCCATGCCGAGGTCAACGCCTTGCGGGATGCGGGCGCTCAGGCGAAAAACGCCACCATCTATGTGACCTTGGAGCCGTGCAACCATACCGGCCGGACCCCGCCCTGCACCAAGGCCATTCTTGCCGCCGGGATAGCGCGGGTGGTGGTCGGCATGGCCGACCCCAACCCTGTCGCCACCGGCGGCGCTGATTTTCTGGCGGCCCAGGGGCTTGCGGTTACGCGGGGGGTGCTCGCGGCGCAATGCGAGGCGATCAACCGGCCTTTTGTCAAGCACGTCAGCACCGGCCTGCCGTGGGTGATCATGAAGGCGGGGATGAGCCTTGACGGCCGCATCGCCACCCATACCGGCCACAGCGGCTGGATAACCAACGCGCAATCACGGGCGGCGGTGCACCGGTTGCGTGACCGGGTCGACGTCATTCTGGTCGGGATCGGCACCGCCCTGGCGGATGATCCCTCCCTGACCACCCGCCTGCCCAAGGGCGGGGGGCGAGACCCCCTGCGGGTGGTGCTGGACACCCAGCTGCGGCTGCCGGCCACGGCCCGGATGCTGCGGCAGGAGTCGGCCGCGCCGACCTGGATCTTTTGCGGGCCGACCCCGGATGCCGGCAAAGTCAAGGCGCTGGCGGCGGCCGGGGCGGTGATAAAACCGCTGCCGCTGGCGGCGGACGGCGCCATCGAACTCACCGCTGTGCTCCGTGAGCTTGGCCGCGCCCAGATGAACAGCGTGTTGGTGGAAGGCGGCGGCGTGGTGCATGGCGCCTTTCTGCGGCAGCGCCTGGTGGACGAGGTCAACCTGTACGTGGCCCCCTGTCTCATCGGCGGCGACGGGATGCCGGTGGTCGGCGGGTTGGGTGTCGATACCGTCCAGGACGCACCCAGGCTCAAGACGATGCGGACCCGTCGCTACGGCGGCGATTTATTCATTCAGGGCTTTTTCAGCTGAAGGGTTGCAGGCGAAGAGATGTTTACCGGATTGGTATTGGGCAAGGGCAAGCTGGTCGAGAAGCGGCCTTCCGGCGGCGGCATGGTTTTCGGGCTTGAGGCGGATTTCGATCTCACCGACCCCGAGGAGGGGGAGTCCATCGCCGTCAACGGCGTCTGCTTGACCGCGATGCGGATTCAGGGCCGCCGTTTTCTGGTCGATGTCTCGCCGGAAACCCTGTCGCGGACCAATCTCGGCAACCTGGCAGCCGGCAGCGTCGTCAACCTTGAACGCGCCCTGCGCCTTGCCGACCGCCTCGGCGGGCATCTGGTCAGCGGCCATGTGGATGCGGTCGCCTCGGTCATCGAGCGCAAGCCCGAAGGCGATTTTGTCCGCTTCACCTTTACCGTACCGGCGGGCTTTGGCCGTTACATCATAGAAAAGGGCTCCATCTGTATTGACGGCATCAGCCTCACCGTCAACCATTGCGATGACAAGACGTTTTCCGTGGCGATCATCCCGCATACCCTGACCGTGACCACTCTGGGCGGCCGGAAACAGGGCGATACGGTGAATATCGAGGTGGACCTGATCGGCAAATATGTCGAGAAACTGCTGGCCGCCAAGGGGGCCGACGGGGCAGCGGCGCAATCCGGGATCAACCCGGCCTTCCTGGCCGAACACGGGTTCCTGCGCTAGCTGTGGATTTTTGAGAGATATGACGGCTGTTTCTGAATGCAATCAGCAGCGGCATCCTTTGAATTAATGCTTCTTACGTCCGGCATAGTCGGGCGGTTGTGGTGGTGAAACGATGACGGTCAATACGATTGAGGAATGTATCGAGGATATCCGCGCCGGCAAGATGGTGATACTTGTCGATGACGAGGATCGGGAAAACGAGGGCGATCTCTGCATGGCAGCGCAGATGGTGACCCCGGACGCGGTGAATTTCATGGCCACTCATGGTCGTGGCCTGATCTGCCTTACCCTTACCCCGGCGCAACTCGACAAGCTGAAACTGCCGATGATGGTGCGCGACAACCAGTCGCCCTTCGAGACCGCCTTCACGGTGAGCATCGAGGCGCGCACCGGCGTCACCACCGGCATCTCGGCCGCCGATCGGGCCCGCACCATTCAGGTGGCGGCCCGCGAGGATGTGCAGCCCTGCGATGTGGTCAGCCCCGGCCATATCTTCCCGCTCCGCGCCAAGAAGGGCGGGGTGCTGGTTCGTACCGGCCAGACCGAGGGGTCGGTGGATCTGGCGCGACTGGCCGGTCTGCAGCCCGCCGGGGTGATCTGCGAGATCATGAACGACGACGGCACCATGAGCCGGATGCCGGATCTGAAGAAGTTCGGCAAGAAACACAACCTCAAGATCTGCACCATCGCCGATCTCATCGCCTACCGGATACAGAAGGACAGCCTGGTGCATCGGGCCGCCGAAACCAGGATGCCCACCTGTCACGGCGGCGATTTCACCGCCGTGGTCTACACCAACGACGTCGATAATTATGAGCATCTGGCCCTGGTCAAGGGCAAGATCGACCCCGAAAAACCGGTGATGGTGCGGGTGCATTCGGAATGTCTCACCGGCGATGTCTTCGGCTCCCTGCGTTGCGACTGCGGCAGCCAGCTGCATGCGGCGATGAAGATGGTGGAGAAGGAAGGCAGCGGCGTGATCCTCTACATGCATCAGGAGGGGCGCGGCATCGGCCTGGTCAACAAGCTCAAGGCCTACGCATTGCAGGATCAGGGCATGGATACGGTGGAGGCCAACCTGCAGCTGGGCTTCAAGGCCGATCTCCGTGATTACGGTATCGGCGCGCAGATTCTGCGCGATCTCGGCATCCGCAAGATGCGGTTGCTCACCAACAACCCCAAGAAGATCGTCGGTCTGGAAGGCTACGGGATCGAGATTGTCGATCGGTTGCCGGTGGAGGTGGAGCCGGGGCCCGATAATCTCAACTACCTGAAGTGCAAAAAAGACAAGATGGGACACATGCTGGATTTGATCTCCGGCAGCAACAAATAACGCGGAGGAAGTCATGGCACAATTTCTGGAAGGAAACCTAAACGCGAGTGGCAAGAAATTCGGCATCATCGTCGCCCGTTTCAATTCATTTATCTCCGAGCGGCTCCTCGAGGGGGCGCTTGATTCGTTGCAGCGCTCCGGCGCGGCAGCGGGCGATATCGATGTCGCCAGGGTGCCGGGGGCCTATGAACTGCCGCTGGTGGCGCAGAAGATGGCCCGTTCCGGCAAGTACGACGCGGTCATCTGCCTCGGCGTGGTGATCCGTGGCGCTACGCCGCATTTCGATCTGGTGATCAACGAGGCGGCCAAGGGCATCGCCCAGGTCGGCATGGATACCGGTTTGCCGATCCTCTTCGGCGTGCTTACCACCGACAACATCGAACAGGCCATCGAGCGAGCTGGTTCCAAGGCGGGCAACAAGGGCT
>JAOUHH010000012.1 GCA_029865195.1 Desulfobulbaceae bacterium | reverse complement strand
CCCTACCTATCTTGCCGCCGCCACTCAACAAACAAAGAAACGGTTATACCTCCTTTCCCCGGCAGAAGCCGAGATCAAGGTCGTTGATATCCCGGCCAACAACCTAGTAGACACCTTCCCGGTGCCGATGACCAACAAACCGTCATTCATGGTCTTGAGTGATGATGCGCGCTGGGCATATATCCTTGACGCGCAGGACGACTATCTCCTCCGTATTGATCTGGATTCCGGCAACCTGGCCAACCGGGTGCATCTGGGCTATGAACCGGCATGCCTTACCTATATCGGCGGCCAAAATCTCCTGGCCGTGGGCGCCACGTTATCGCAGACCGTCTCCCTGTTGGATGCCAACACCCTTGCCCAGGTCGGGCAAATCCCGACCAACGGCCCCCCCGAAGGCCTGCTGGCCTGGGAAAATCTCCTCTATATCGGTGAAGGCCGCGCCAATACGGTGATGATTTATGATCTAAATCATCGGTCACCGCGCTCCCGCATCAATGTCGGATTCTTTCCCTACCGACTGTTTCAGAATGACCGCCACATCTATGTCGGCAACCGTAACAGCAACTCGATCTCCATCCTCCAGCCCGGCCAGTTCGGCAATGCGCGCGAGATCGATCTGGGTGGCCGCCCCCTAGAGATGACCGTTGACCAGCACAGCAGATGGCTCTATGTCGGCAATCAGAAAATCGGCGGCCTTTCCGTCATCGATGCCACCACCAACCGCGTGAGCGGCGAGATTCTCTTCGGCGCCGTTCCCAAGGGTTTGGCGGTCCTCCAGTAGGAACCGCTGGACAACCGATCCCGTTATCAACCATATACCACTGCACCAGGAGAAGATTGCCATGCCCTACGTCAATATCCGCGTCGCCGGCACCCTCGACAAACAACAAAAGGAACAGATCTGCAATGGGGTCACCGAGGTCATCGCCAGGGTCGCCAACAAACCCAAGGACTCCATCCTCATCTTCATCGATGAGGTTCCGCACGAAAATATCAGTTCCGGCGGCACACTGCTCAAAAAACCGGCCTGATCCCGCGCCGGATTTACGCCTTAACCCGGAACATCGCCATGCCCGCCAAAGAAACGGCTCAAGAGCGGCTCCGCTTCCTGCGGGAAGCACTCAACTTCCATGCCCACCGGTATTACGTCTTGGACGCCCCACTGATCTCCGACGGCGAATACGACCAGCTCTTTCATGAATTGCTGGCCATTGAGGGGCAATATCCGGATCTGATCAGCGCGGATTCGCCCAGTCTGAGGGTGGGCGGCGCGCCATTGCCCCAATTCGAGGCCGTCGAGCATCGCTTTCCCATGCTCAGCCTCGAAAACGCATTCAACGACGACCAACTCCGTGATTTCGAGGAACGGCTGCAACGCTTTCTCAAGAGCGAGGCGACTTTCGCCTATATGGCCGAACCGAAGCTCGACGGGCTGGCCGTCGAGATCATCTATGAACGCGGGGTGATGACCATTGGCTCAACCCGGGGCGACGGCCGCTTCGGCGAGCAGATAACCGCGAACCTGCGGACCATCCCCGCCATTCCCCTGAAACTCCGTCAACCGGCCGGACGGCCTCTCCCGGAATTGATCGAGGTGCGCGGCGAAGTCTATCTCCCCATCCAGAGCTTTCGAGAGCTGAACGACAGTCGCCAGCGTGACGGCGAACCGCTCTTTGCCAATCCGCGCAATGCCGCCGCAGGCTCCCTGCGCCAGCTGGATTCCAGAATCACCGCGCAACGGCCGCTTGACTTCTTTGCCTACGGGGTCGGCGAACCGGCCACGCTCCCCTGCGCAAGCCAGAGCGAGCTCTTGCGCTACCTCGCCGATCTGGGCTTCAAGACCAACCCGCTGACACGAACATGCCCCGATATAAACGCGGCCATCGCCCATTTCCATGCCCTGGCGACAGAACGCGACCGCCTGCCCTATGAAATCGACGGCATGGTGATCAAGGTCGACGATCTGGCCCTGCAACAGCGGCTCGGCAACAAGGCACGGAGCCCGCGCTGGGCCATCGCCGCCAAATTTCCAGCCAGCCAGACCACCACCCGGCTCAACGATGTTGTCTTCAGCATCGGCCGAACCGGCGCGGTCACGCCGGTAGCCGTGCTCGAACCGGTCAACGTCGGCGGGGTGATGGTGAGCCGGGCCACCCTCCACAACGAGGACGAGATCATCCGCAAGGATCTGCGCATCGGGGATCTGGTGCTGATCCAGAGGGCGGGCGACGTGATTCCGGAGGTGGTGAAACCGATCCCGGAAAGCCGCCAGGGGAATGAAAAACCGATCCGCATGCCGGACACCTGCCCCGAATGCCGGCACCCGTTGAGCCGTGTCAGCGGAGAGGCTGTCACCCGCTGCCTCAATCTCCACTGCCCAGCGCAGCGCATCCGGGCACTGATCCATTTCACCGGCAAGGCCGGGCTCGACATCGAAGGACTGGGGGGCAAGGCGGTTGAACAGTTGCTGGCGGTGGGGCTGGTCAAGGATATCCCCGACCTGTATCGGCTCACCGTCGATGCCCTCGCCGCCCTAGAGGGGTGGGGTGAGAAATCCGCCGAGAACGCCATCGCCGCCATTGCCGGCAGCAAGGATGCATCGCTGGCCCGGTTCATCGCGGCTCTCGGTATCCGCCATGTGGGCGAGGTCTCGGCTGAGCTGTTGAGCAAAAGCTTTCCCACCCTCGATGCCCTGATGGTGGCGACACGACCTGTTCAGCAGACCGATTCCGAACCCGGTTCAGCCGATCCGCTTCGCGAGGTTGAGGGCATCGGCGAACAGGCGGCGGCGAGCCTTCGCGAATATTTCAACGATCCGGCGGTGCGGGACATGCTCGCACAACTGGCCGATCTCGGGCTGAATCCCCGGAGTCAGGAACCGGCCGGCGGCGAACAGCCATTGCGGGAGATGGTCATCCTTTTCACCGGCTCCCTCTCCTCGTTGTCCCGTAACGAAGCCAAGGCCCGGGTCAAGGCCATGGGCGGGCAGGTCGCTTCCGCGATGAGTCAAAAGGTTACCCATCTGGTCTGCGGCGACAAGGCGGGCAGCAAGCTCAAAAAGGCGCAGGAACTCGGCATCACCATTCTCGATGAAAACCAGTTTGCCGCCCTCATTGGCGGCCGCTAGGGCAAAGGGAGGCAAACGATGCCGAACAGGCGTGTCCACATCGTGGTCCACGGATGGGTGCAGGGGGTCTATTTTCGTGCCCACACCGCAGACGAAGCCAAACGGCTCGGTGTAACCGGCTGGGTTCGCAACCGGCCGGACGGCACCGTCGAGGCAATGGTTGAAGGTGGGTTGGAAAAGGTTGCGGCAATGATCCGCTGGCTCCACATAGGTTCACCAGGGGCAACCGTCACCCACGTGCAGACGACTGAAGAAAAACCCGTCGGCGAAGAGGGAGAATTTACCATTCGCTACTGATGGTTACCACGTGTAAGCACGGTCGGCAGCCGGCCATACGCCCGTCACGCACGTTGAAGTGCGTTGACTTTTCCCTTCTCCTGCCGTAAAGTACCGATTTTTTCGTATTGACCAGCCAACAAGGAGCAGAGTAGAAAATAATGGAAGTAGCACGAGCACGCATGGCATGCGACCCCAAAACCCCACGGAAGAACTGCATGCGCATTACCTGCCCGGGATGCGGCAACGATAGCGACTTTATCGAGGTTGCCGATAATGTTATCCTCACCACGCGATACGTGCAAAACGAGGACGGCAGCTTCAGTCAGGATGGCGACGAATCGCAGATTCTGGGCGAGATCAAGTTTTATTGCGCCGAATGCAACGCCGACCTTACCTCCGCCCACAACCGCTTTCTGGAAATGCTTTTCTAAGCGACGGCAGCTGCGCCCGGCTGCCGGCAACCAGACCTTCTCTCCCGGGGATTTGTCTTGACCAACCACCGGCTGATCACCGATAATCGCAGCTTACGCGCCAACTACGACAACCTGGACGCCGGCGACTGCATCGTCGGACGCATCCGCCTCAAAAACGGCGAGGAAGCCATCCTGCTCGATCTTGTCGAGCGCGGCGTACGCATCTTTCCCGCCGCCCTTGCCCAACTTTCTTCCCGCTCAAAATGTCTGCAGACCCGCCTTTTTGCCCAGGAAATGCTGCCACACACCACGGTCATCCACGATCTGCACGATATGCAGGAAGCCATCACCTGTTATCAGCGTAACGGCATCGACAAGGTGATCACCAAGCACGACCGCCGCAACGCCGGCATGGGTATCCTTCTCTGGAACGCAACCGAAGAGGTCTTTGCGCAAGCCTCTTTCGGAAACATGCGCTTCCCCTTCGTGCTGCAGCCGTATGTGCAAGACGGCCGGGATATCAGGGTCATCGTCCTCGGCGATTACTGCGAAGCTTACTGGCGGCACAACCCGCACAACTTCCGCAACAACCTGCATTTCGGCGGCGAAGGCCGCCCCTGCAAGCTCACCGACGGTCAATGGCAACTCTGCCAGCGGGTGATGCGCAGGGGGAAATACCCCTATGCCCATCTCGACTTGCTGGTCACTCCTGATGAGACAACGTGGCTCACCGAGATCAACCTGCGGGGCGGCATCCGAGGCGCGCAAATCACCCCCGCCGCCTACCGCGAAAAGCTGACCGCAATCCACCACGGGGCCATCACCGCCTTCAACCTCCCCGCGTCACCGGCCGCCGGCTGACAAGACGCGCCGTTACAAACTGACGCGCCATTCACCCACAGAGCAAACAGCAAAAAAAAAGAGACAGTGGACTTGATGTCCACTGTCTCTTTAAAGATCGCTTGCGCAACCGGTTAGTCAGTGTGAATCACACACAACCGGTCGGTTTGGGCAGACCAGCCATCTTACAAGCGCCCTTGCCGGGTCCGGAGGGGAACAGCTCGTAGATGCGCTTCAGGGGGAAGCCGGTGGTCTTGGAGAGGATACGTACCATGGGGGCAATGCCGTTCTTCTTGTAGTACTCTTGCAGGATGTTTACGACTTTCCAGTGCTCGTCGGTCATGTCGTCAATACCTTCCTGGCTCTTGACAAACTCAACCCACTTCTCGTTCCATTCTTCCATACCACGGGTAAGGAAGCCGTCCTCGTCAACCTCAAAGCTGGATCCGCCGTATTCGATTGTAGGCATTTCAATCCTCCTTAAAAAAGTGTTTATCTATATAAATGGTTCCGGTCTAACTATGAAAGATGCCATTGTTTACTATAGGCTTTTAGCTTTGTCAAGAGATTGCGAAATCGTTTTTTCCCGCGCCACCACAAACTTTCCACAATGGCAACAAGTTACACCCTGATTTTTTTTACACCAATCCTGAATGACTGTTCAACGACGGCACAGAACCGTATCCCGAAGCCAGTTGACATCGTCCCGCTCCGGATAATCGACGACAAAATGCAGGCCGCGAGACTCCCTGCGGATCTGGGCGCTCTGGGTGATGAGATCGGCAACCCGGGCGATATTGCGCAACTCCACCAGATCTGGGGTGAGAAGATAATCCCGGTAGTGCTGATTCACCTCGGCGAGTATGGGCGCGAGCCGCTCCCGCACTAGCTGCAACCGCTTTTCGCTGCGGACGATGCCGACATAGTTCCACATCAAACGGCGGATCTGGTCCCAGTTGTGGCTGATCAGCACACACTCCTCTAGCCGCGCTGCCGGGCCAGGCTCCCAATCGGCGAGATCGGGTCCGTCTTGGCGGGCCAGCACCGGCCAGTCCTTCTCGCACTGAACAAAGGCCTGGTGCGCATACACCACCCCCTCCAGCAAAGAATTGCTGGCCAGCCGGTTGCCGCCATGCAGGCCGGTGCAGGCGGTCTCGCCCAGGGCATAGAGGTTGCGGATCGTACTGCGCCCCATCCGGTCGGTGAGCACCCCGCCGCACATATAGTGCGCGGCGGGCACCACCGGGATCGGCTCACGGGTGATATCGATGCCCAGCGAGAGGCAGGTCTGATAGATGGTTGGAAACCGCCTCTGGATGAAGGCGGCCGGCTGAAAACTGATATCGAGATAGACGCAGTCGTCACCGGAACTCTTCATCTCGGTGTCGATGGCGCGGGCCACGGTGTCACGGGTGGCCAGATCGCCGCGCGGATCATACTTGCCCATGAAGGCTTGGCCGCGCTCGTCGATGAGCCTGGCCCCCTCGCCGCGCACCGCCTCGGAGATGAGGAAATTCTTTACCCGGGGATGAAAGAGGCAGGTGGGATGGAACTGCACGAATTCGAGGTTCGCCACCTTGGCCCCGGCCCGGTAGGCCATGGCGATGCCGTCGCCGGTGGCGATGTCCGGATTGGTGGTATAGAGGTAGACCTTGCCGGCGCCGCCGCTGCACAGCATGGTGACCTTGGCACGAAAGGTTGAGACAACGTTGCCGGGCCCCAGCACATAGGCGCCGAGACACTGGTCCGTGCCGTCAGCAGCGAGCGGGAGTCCTGCCCGGGAGCCGATAAGCAGATCGACGGCGAGATGGTTTTCCAGGACCTCGATATTGTTGTTGGCCGCCACCGCCCGCAACAGGCCGTGCTCGATCTCATGGCCGGTGAGGTCGCAGGCGTGAGCGATGCGGCGGGCCGAATGGCCCCCTTCCCGGCCGAGATCAAGGTGAGAGGGGTCCTGCTCGTCGCTCATGAAGTGGATGCCCAGGTCCATCAACTCCCGCACCCGGGCCGGACCGTTCTCCACCACCATCCGCACCACGTCTTCGTGACAGAGCCCGGCCCCGCACCGCAAGGTGTCCTGCACATGCAGATCAAAGGAATCGTCCGCGGAGAGCACGGCGGCGATGCCGCCCTGGGCGAGATTGGTGGCGGTATCCACCCGCGCCTTCTTGGTGACCAAGGTCACCTTGCCCAGCCGCGAAGCCTTCAAGGCAAACGAGAGGCCCGAAATGCCACTGCCGATAACCAAAAAATCCGTCTGTTTCTGCATCCTTTTCCCGCCCCGGAGAAGGCCGGTCCGCACCGTCGGCTCGCATGCCGCCTTGACAGAACCGCGCATCTTCCAGTAAACATCACATTTTCAGGTCAACTGAACAACATTCACCCGGATCAACAATCGTGCTGAAAGTCGTTATCTTTGATTGCGATGGGGTCATGTTTGACTCCCTTGCCGCCAACAAGGCATACTACAACCACATCCTCGCCCATTTCGGCCATCCGCCCATGGACAAGGATGAACTGGCCTATGTGCATATCCATCATGTCATGGATTCCATCCGCCACATCTTCAGAAACCACCCGGAAGACCTGACGAAGGCGGAGCAGTACCGGCAAACCGTCGACTACACGCCGTTTTTGGCCCACATGACCATCGAGCCTGACCTGCGGGAGTTTCTCGATTACCTCAGCCCCCGCTGTCAAATCGCGATCAGCACCAACCGCACCAACACCATGCTGCCGATCCTGAAGCTCTTTGACCTGGAGCGCTACTTCACCAAGGTGATGACCGCCGGCAACCTGAAGAACCCCAAGCCGCACCCCGAGGCGCTGGAGATCATCCTCGACCACTGCCGCTGCACCGTGGACGAGGCGATCTACATCGGCGACTCCATGGTGGACAGGGAGCACTCGGCCAACATCGGCATGCGGCTCATCGCCTTCAAGAATCCGGAGCTGCCAGCCGAATACCATGTCAACAGCTTCATGGAAATCACCAAACTGCCGCCCATGAACGAACAATAGGGAGAAAAGCCTTGCCAGCCTTCAACGTCACCCATCTCATGCTGGCCTACGGCCCGGATTTCGATGGCTGCCGCCGCCAGGTCGAACGCTTCTTTGCCCGGACCATCCTGGTTAAATACGATTCGGTGACGGTAATCGCCGAAAAATCCTGCAGCGCCACCGACCGCGAATTCTGGAGCAAACTTGCGACCGGGATTGACGAAAACCGCAACCTGGCCGCCGGACTCCTGGCGGAACTGAAAGAGGCGGGGATCACCGAACTGGACAGCCTCACTACCCTTCCCCAGGGCTACGCCAGCAAAACCCTGCACACCATAGCGCATCTGCTGGACGGCTTCTTCGGGGTGGACAGCCGCTTTTATAACCTGAACGACGATTCACACTGGCTCAACGAATCGCAGCAAGCCCTCGTCAAACAAAAGCCGGAGCAATTCTGGCTGCTCCACGTGGAAGCGTCATCGCAAACCGGTGCCGCCGATCAGGTCGCCACCCTCCGCACCATCCCCACCGCCGCCGACTAGATCGACTCAATGGTGATGGTGGTGTCCATGGTGGTGATGATGGTCGTGGCCGCCGTCGCTGGGGCCGCCCACCTTGGCAAGGGCCTTGGAAAGGGCGTCACTTGCGCCATCGAGGCCAGCCACCGCCTTTTCGATCAAGGCGGCGACCTCATCAAGGCCGTCCGCGCGAGCCGCTGCCGCCCATTTGACAAATTCCGCCTTATGGCTGTGATTGTGTTCGACCCAGTGGGGCAATAACACCCGCAGTTTGTCCACCGTACCCTTGTCACTCATTGTCGTTACCCCTTCTCCGCTACCAAGATTACCTTTCCCGCCATGAAATCGATCCGCGCAAGCCGCACCGAGGTGATCTCCCTGGGCTCCTCAAACAGGGCCGCGATCCGCACCCCGTCCGCCAGCATCTCGAGGCTGGTGATGTTTTCCATGAGCTTTTCCTGCTCGCCGTCACGGTCGAGCACCACGCTTGTCTGGCACATGTCCTCTCCTGCCGCCAAAGTTGAACGCAAATCTCTCTTCTTTCCCTTTACCGGAAACCATTTATAATACATTCCAGATCAGGATGCCCACCATTTTAACCGCCCCATCTCACCGCCGGAGCCTGCTTATGCTTGTATCCCTGCCGGAAATCACCGCCCTCCTGCAAGGCGTTCAAACCATCGCCGTGGTCGGTCTTTCCCCCAAGGAAAACCGTCCCAGCAACGATGTGGCCCGCTACCTGATCGCCGCAGGCTTTACGGTCATCCCGGTCAATCCGGGGCAAACCGAAATCCTCGGCGCAAAATGTTACCCCAGCCTTACCGAAATTCCGGTCCCTGTCGATCTGGTCAACATCTTCCGCCGCTCCGAGGATGTCGGCCCGGTGGTCGACGAGGCCATCGCCATCCACGCCAAGGCGGTCTGGATGCAGCAGGGGATTGCCAACGAAACGGCTGCGGCCAAGGCAAAAGCGGCCGGCCTCAAGGTAATCATGGACCGCTGCATCAAGGTTGATCATGCTAATCTATTCAACTAATTACCCAATTACACCCAAACAAAAAAAGAACCCTGCGATCCCGCTTCCACCTGCCGCTAACCCTACCTTGCCCCAACCACCTCTTTCACAAAACCGCCCACATACCGCACCAGTTCACGCCGCCCCTCTGCCAGCAAAGTCGGGCGCCTAAATGGGGTCAGGTCTTGCAAAGCAAGATAACCAGACACCGACTTTGACCGCTCTGCGTTCCGCTTGCCCAGGCGGTTCTCACGGATCGGCAGTTCCCAGCAGGTCCCAAAGCCCAGCAATCCACCCCGTCCCCCTCACGGACGCCGCATTGCTTGACTTTTGCCGCTGTTTGGAATAAACAGCAGGGTTTCTATTATATAGTGATGTTGTTCAGTAATTACCGTAGTTGGAGGTTTTACGTTGAGTATCCGGGCCCTGAAAGGCTTTAAAGACATTCTTCCCGACGAGGTTGGTATCTGGCAGCGGATCGAGGCCACGGCCCGCGATGTCTTCCATCGCTTCGGCTTTGCCGAGATCAAGGTGCCGATCCTTGAAAAAACCGAGCTGTTCGCCCGCTCCATCGGCGAGGCCACCGACATCGTTGAAAAGGAGATGTACACCTTCACTGACCGCAACGGCGAGTCGGTAACCATGCGGCCAGAGGGCACCGCCGCGGTGCTGCGCGCCTTCATCGAGCACAGCCTGTACGCCAAGCTGCCGGTGCAGAAGCTCTACACCGTCGGCCCCATGTTCCGCCACGAACGGCCCCAGAAAGGGCGGTTGCGCCAGTTTCATCAACTGAGCTGCGAGGTGCTGGGCTCAGACCTCCCCCGCCTGGACGCCGAGGTCATCGCCATGGCCTGGCTGCTGATCAACGAACTGGGGATTACGGTGAGCCTGGAGATCAACTCCCTGGGGTGCCCGGAGTGCCGTCCTGTATTTAAGGATACCCTGGTCAAATTCCTCGACGAGCGGGCTGGCTCGCTCTGCGAGGACTGCGAACGCCGCCGGCACACCAACCCTTTGCGGGTTCTGGACTGCAAGAGCGCCCACTGCCAGGAGCAGTATGTTGATGCGCCGTCGATCCTCGATCATCTCTGCCGCGGCTGCCAGGACCATTTCGGCACGGTCAAGGAAAGCCTTGCCCAACTGGAAATCCCGTTCAAGATCAACTCCTTCATGGTGCGCGGCCTGGATTATTACAACCGCACCACCTTCGAGCTGATCACCGACGCCCTGGGCGCGCAAAGCGCGGTGGGAGCAGGCGGCCGTTATGACGGCCTGGTCGAGCAACTGGGCGGCCCGAGCCTGCCCGGCATCGGCTTTGCGATGGGCATGGAGCGGCTGGTTTTGCTGCTCCAGCAACAGGAAGCGCAGGCAAACGGCCCCACCAGCGACCTCTTTATCGCCGCCCTGGGCGAAGAAGCGCAGAAAATCGCCTTCGCCATCCTCCATGGGCTGCGTAAAAACGGCTTGCAGGCCGGGATGGATATCGAGGGCAGAAGCCTCAAGAGTCAGATGAAACAGGCAGGCCGCGCCAACGCCGCCTACACCCTGATCCTCGGTGAAGAGGAGATGGCGAAGAAGATCGCTATTTTACGGGACATGAGCACCCGCGCGCAGGAAGAGATCCCGCTCCCCGAAGACCTTGCGGAGTGGTGCCAGGCGCTTGCGGCAAAGATCAAATCAAACCAGTGTTAAAGCGGTCGCAGGCAATCATCCCTGCTGCTTAACACGTAAATCTTGCAAAACGAGGAGTACCTCCTATGGAATCCATGGGCGAACTGAAACGGAGCCATAACTGTAACGATCTCGGCACCGCCAATGTCGGCGAAACCGTCACCCTGATGGGCTGGGTGCTCCGGCGCCGCGACCACGGCGGGGTTATCTTCATCGATCTGCGCGACCGCTGGGGCCTCACCCAGGTGGTCTTCAGCCCCGAATATAACGCCGAGGTGCACGCCAAGGCGCACAACCTGCGCAGCGAGTGGGTCCTGGCGGTCCGCGGCAAGGTTTCGGCGCGGCCGGAAGGGATGACCAACCCCAATCTCACCACCGGCGCCATCGAGGTGATGGTGGACGACCTGCGGATTCTCAACGTCAGCCAGACCCCGCCCTTCCCCCTGGACGAGATCACCGAGGTTTCCGAGACCCTGCGCCTCAAATACCGCTACCTCGACCTCCGGCGGCCGGGCATGGCCGACAACCTGATCTTGCGCCACAAGGCAAGCCAGGCGATCCGCAACTATCTCAACGACAACAATTTTCTTGAGATCGAAACCCCGGTTCTTACCCGCTCGACCCCGGAAGGCGCCCGCGACTATCTGGTGCCGAGCCGGGTCAACCCCGGGAAATTCTACGCCCTGCCGCAATCGCCGCAGCTCTTCAAGCAGTTGCTGATGATCGCGGGCATGGACCGCTACTACCAGATCGTCAAATGCTTCCGCGACGAGGACCTCCGCGCCGACCGCCAACCCGAATTTACCCAAATCGATATGGAGCTCTCCTTTATCGACGAGGAGGATATCTTCCGGATCATGGAAGGGATGATCAGCCATCTCTTCAAGGCCACCAAGGGCATCGAGCTCACCACCCCCTTCCCGCGCATCGATTACGCCGAGGCGATGAACCGTTACGGCTCCGACAAGCCGGACACCCGTTTCGGGCTGGAACTGGTCGATCTCTTCGACAACGTCAAGGAGTGCGGCTTCAAGGTCTTCCGGGACGTGGTGGAGAAAGGCGGGATGGTGAAGGCGATCAACGCCAAGGGCTGCGCTACCTTCAGCCGCAAGGACCTGGACGATCTTACCGCCTATGTGGCCCAGTACGGCGCCAAGGGGCTTGCCTGGGTCAAGATGAAAGAGGACGGCGAGTGGCAGTCGCCCATCGCCAAGTTCTTCACCGACGAGGAACGGGCGGCGATGGCCAAGACCCTGAACGCCGAGCCCGGCGACCTGCTCTTCTTCGGCGCCGACACCCCGGCCATCGTCCATACCGCCCTGGGCGAGCTGCGGCTGGAGCTGGCCCGACGGCTGGGGCTGATCAACAAGGAGACCTTCAATTTCGTCTGGGTCACCGATTTCCCGCTGCTGGAGTACGACCACGAGCAACGCCGCCACATGGCGGTGCACCACCCCTTCACCGCGCCCCGGGAAGAGGATATGGCCCTGCTGCACACCGACCCGGGCAAGGTCCGGAGCCGCGCCTACGATTTGGCCCTGAACGGCACCGAGATCGGCGGCGGCTCCATCCGTATCCACCAGCCCAAGGTGCAGGCCACGGTCTTCCGGGCCCTGGGCATCTCGGACGAGGAGGCGGCGGACAAGTTCGACTTCCTGCTCAAGGCGCTGGAGCATGGCGCGCCGCCCCACGGCGGCCTCGCCTTCGGCCTGGATCGCTTGATGATGATCATCGCCGGCCGCGATTCCATCCGCGACGTCATCGCCTTCCCCAAAACCCAGAAGGCCACCTGCCCCCTCACCGAGGCGCCCTCCACCGTCGCCCGCAAACAGCTCACCGAGCTCTCCCTACGGCCGGACTGGAAGGAATAATCATGAACAGATACGTTAATCTGCTAAGAAATATCTCAAACTGGCCGCTTCATTTCATGGTGAAACTAGGAATGAGCAAGGCGGATCCGCTCATGATGGTAGCAAAAAACAATATACGGTTCGAGGTTCCAAGAAGGCTGCATCATGAATTCAAAGAAATTTTTTTAGAGAACGCCTATTCCATCGGCATGCAAAAGAAAATAAACGAAAATCCAACCATCATTGATATTGGCGCCAATGTCGGTTTTTTCACGATGTTTGCCATGTCAAAATACCCGGATTGCACGCTATATGCCTTCGAACCCGTCAAAGCAAATTTCGAGCAGCTTATGCAGAACAGGAACCTGAACAAGGACAAAGACATTTTCTGCTTCAACAAAGCGGTTTGCGGGCACAAAGGAACAATCACCCTTAATTTTGACACCTCGAATTCCTTTACCACCTCCGCCAGCATCTTGGCTCAGGGCAAGGATACCGAGGGTGTCGAAGTTCCTTGCTTGAGCCTTGCTGACCTTTTCACCGAAAACAGCATCGATTTTTGCGACCTGCTTAAGCTTGACTGCGAAGGATCGGAATACGATGTTCTGTACAACTCCCCCAAGGATATCCTGAACAAGATTGATCAGATGGCAATTGAGGTCCACCAAGGCCGGGGAGAGAATGAAAACCTCGCCTCCTTGAGGACATTTTTAGAAAAACAGGGCTACAGCCTCTTACAATTCAAAGATAAACAACACATGCTCTGGGCATACCGGAAACCGTAATTCCATGACTCACTGTTTTACAATATCCTGAGCGATCTCGGCCACCTGTGGGTCGGGGTCGCTCAGTTTTTTCCGGACCAGGGCCAGGGCCCGGTCGGTGCCGATGATGCCGAGCACGGTGAGGGTATCGCCCCGCATGTAGGCGGTTTCCTCGGCCAGAACCGACTCAAGGAAGGGGATGGCCAGCTCCACCTGCTCGGGCCGCTCCTCGATCAACCACTCGAAGAGCACCGCCACCCCCATCCGCACCCGGAACCGCTCGTCGCGGAGGAGATCACCGACAAAGCGGTAGTAGTCGGCATCCGCCTTGAACATGCTGACAATATTTTCCACCAACCCCTGCTCAAGAAAATCGCCGATGGTCTGCAGCAACTCCGCATCGCTCACTTCATTCATCTTTCATCCTCTTTTCATCGTGTAACCGCCATGGGCGTGCTCTACATGCTGTTTGCCTCGGCAAGCTTCGCCACCATGTCGCTGTTTATCAAAACGCTGGGCCCAGCGGTGCCGCTGGCGCAGCTGGTCTTTCTGCGCTGCCTGCTCGCCCTGCCGGTGCTGCTGATCATTCTGCGGCTCAAAAACCGACCGCTGCTGGCAACGGCCCGAGGCGGGATCGTGCTGCGAACCCTGTTCGGGATGAGCGCCATGCACTGCTTCTTTTACGCCCTCACCCACATGCCGCTGGCCGACTGCATCTTCATCGGCCGCGCCCAGCCGCTCATCATCGCCCTCTTCGCGCCCCTGGTGGTGGGCGAAAAGACCCCGCGCGCGGCCTGGCTTGCCATTGTCACCGGCCTGGTCGGGGTGGCCATGATCCTGCGGCCGGGCATGGCCTGGCAAACAGCCGCCTGGGTGGCGCTGGCCGGCGCCGCATTCTCGGCCGGCGCCCATCTCCTGGTACGGCGGCTGAACCGCACCGATTATCCGCTGGTGATCGTCTTCAACTTCACCCTGCTCACCGGCCTGTTGACCAGCTTTACCGCCCTGCCGGTCTTTATCCCGCTTAGCGGCCGGCAATGGCTGCTGATCGCCGGCGTCGCCCTCTTTTCGAGCCTGGGCCAACTCCTGATGACCACAGCCTACCGCAAGGATCAGGCACCAGCGGTGGCCGCGTCCAGCTATTCTTCGGTGCTGCTCTCGGTGCTCTTCGGCTATCTGTTCTGGCATGAGATTCCGCAACCAGCAGCCTGGCTGGGCGGCGGCCTGATCATCACCGGCGGCCTGCTGCTGGTCCGCTCCCGGTTCAGGATCAGCGCCCCGCCAGCCGCCTGAACCTACCCCTTTTCGCAAAATGCGGCAATATCCCTGCCCCGTTTTAACACTTGTTATGAGTCGATTCATGATGATATCTTTTTCATCATGCCTGAATTTGACCCCTTTAATGACCGGCTGGCCCGCGACATCCGCAACGCGCTCTCTGAAGCGATGGTGGCGAACCTGCCGACCCTCGACCTCGACCCGGTCCGGCAATGTGCAGCGACCTTTTCCATCAGGGAATTATCCGCCGCCCATCGCGCTTATATCGAAGACCGCCTGTCCCGCTATCACAATGTATTTGCTCTGCTGCGAAAACAAGCTGAACACGACCCTTTCCGGCAATCTTTGGCCCTGTGGGACGCCGGACTTTTCTTTGAAGTCCATGAAGTGATCGAAAGGTTGTGGAAAGAATCTCAAGGCGATCAAAAAAGCGCTCTGCAGGCCATGTTTCGCGCCGCCGGCACCTATGTACACCTGGAGCAGGGAAACCCCGTCGCCGCCCGCAGCATGGCCGACAAGGCCATCCAGGGCCTTACCAGCCATGGGGCCTGTCTGCCGGCCACATTTGACCTTGCCCCGCTCATTTCCGCCTTGCAACAACTAACCCAGCCGCCGCGCCTGGGGTAGTCATCGGTTGATTTCCGGCCCGAAATTATCGTCTGCCCACTATTCCCCAATCGGATTTGCCCGCCACTAAATCTCTTGCAAATTTGCTTATCACCGATTCCTGACTTATTTTTACCTCACAAGGAGGTTTTAAAATGACCAAGACCAGCGAAAAAATCGCCGAACATCGGATCACCGAAGAGCCGTTTTACCTGCCCCAGTGCAATGAGCTGCAAATCGCCGAGGCCGCTTACCGAAACGGCCTGCCCATCCTGTTGAAAGGGCCCACCGGCTGCGGCAAGACCCGGTTCATGCATTACCTGGCCTGGAATCTTGCCCGGCCGCTGGTGACCATCTCCTGTCACGACGATCTCTCTACCAGCGATCTGGTGGGCCGTTATCTGATCAAGAACGGGGAAGCGATCTGGACCGACGGGCCGCTTACCGCCGCAGTGCGGGCAGGCGCGATCTGCTATCTTGACGAGATCGTCGAGGCGCGCAAAGACACCACCGTGGTCATCCATCCCCTGGCCGACGACCGACGCGAGCTGCCCATTGAAAAGACCGGCGAACTGCTCACCGCCCCCCCGGAATTCATGCTCGCCATCTCCTATAACCCCGGCTACCAAAGCGTGCTCAAAGACCTGAAGCAATCCACCAGGCAACGGTTCGTGGCCATGGAGTTCACCTATCCGCCCCCGGACCTGGAAGCAAAAATCATCGGCAAGGAAGCGGGAATCGACCAGCCAACTGCACATTCTTTGGTCAAACTGGCCAAAATGACCCGCAGCCTCAAGGATGCCGGTTTGCAGGAAGGCGCCAGCACCAGGCTCCTGATCCATGCCGGCAAACTGATCGCTTCGGGCATCCAGCCAAGGGTTGCCTGCCGGGCAACCATCACCGAAACCCTTACCGATGATCACGAGCTGCTGGCGGCAATCGACGAAATGGCAAGCTCCATTCTTTAAGGCGCAAAGATGACCAGGGACGCCGTTAAAAACCGCCTCCATCGCCTGATCGGGCATGACTCGCTTCATTTCTGGGATATTGAGGACCATATCGACCTGCTTGCCGCCCTTCCGGAAGAGACGCGTGAAGAGGTGTTCCGCCAAATCATGGCCATCTGGCCGGTAAGCTACGCCCTCTGTTTCGCTTTTCTCAACCAACTGGCCAAGGGGCTGAACTGCCTGCAAATCGATCAGCTTGCCGCATGGGTAAACGCCACTCTTGATGTCTATGAAAACAGCGGCCTGCAAGCGGCAAGCCGGTTCCTTGCCGAGGTTGAGAACAACTTCGCCTGCAAACTGCGCGGTACACCGGGATTAACGCTGGAAGAAGCCAGGGGGCGATTGCAACCGTATTTGACCGGCCTTGCCGGCTACGAAATCGCCATTTCGACCGGTGTTGCGGCATACACCGATACCACCACCATCTTTCTTGCCCCGGAAATCTCCACCTTTGATGCAAAAGAGCAAAATTTTCTCCTCTACAAACTGACAACGACCATCCAGTGGGCCTTTATCGCCAACGGCCTCTTCAGGCTGTCCATCCCCTCCGACGGCCCGCTTCTTGCCCCTCTGCCGAGCAAGTCGAAGCCTGGTCGCGCAGTGGAAAATTTGCGGTTGCTGGACTTCTGCGCGCTGTTCCCCCAGCCGAAACTTGCCCGCGACGTGCTTTTACTCGCCGAAACCGTCCGCGCCACCGCCTTTTTACACCGGGAACTGCCGGGCCTGATGCGCGACTTTGCCCCGCTTTGTGAACAGCTCAACCAACTGCGCCCGGCCCTCTCTTCTCTCTCCGGCCCGGACCAGTTCGTTGAACAACTCAAGCAATGGGTAATTTCGGGTACAAGAAACGGCAACTGGTCAAGGAAGGAGGTCGATCCGGGCATTTTTGACCTGTGTCACCCGGCATCCCTGACCGACCCCGCCGCCTCTGTTCGTAACTCAGCCGCTTTCACCATCGCCATCTACGGCGAACTCGGCCGCAGCCACCTCGACTACCGAGGGACACCGCCCATCCCCTACGCCGGGGTTCTGAAACCGAGACAAGCGGAACAGGCTGGAAAAAAGCGGCGCGAAGAGAGCAAAAAACTGTTTATCCAGGCATTGGCCGCGTACCTGCCGGAAAGCAAATCCGAAGTGCAGAAAACACTCATCCCGCCAGCTGCCCAACCACCAGCACGACAAGGTGAACAAGAACAGACCGCCGTCATCCCGCCGGGCCGAAAGAAAGAATCAACCGATTCCCCTCCGCCTCCCGACCTCTTGTCGCCGCAGACCTTTATTACCCTCGACGATGAAGAGTTGCAGTTGCCGGAGTCTCTGCAGCCGTTGTTGCGGGAGATCGCCAACGACCTCGGCCATATTCCCCCGGAGTATATTTCAAGCGCCTCCCAGCGCGCCGGTCACGGTCGCATCAAGGGCAGTGCGGGCCCGTCTGATGAGGCCGAAACACCCACCGGCACGTCAGCCATTTGCTACGATGAATGGGATTTTCGCCGCTCCGGGTTCAGGAAAAACTGGTGTACCCTGCTTGAAAAAGAATTGCAGCCGGCAACCGGCACCTTTATCGCCGATACCATGCATAAATACCGCGGCCAGCTCCGCAGGCTCCGCCGCCAGTTTGAAATGATGCGCAGTCAACAGTGTTTTGTGAAAAGACAGCGGGACGGCGACGATATCGATCTTGACGCGGTCATCGAAACCCATGCCGACCTTGCGGCAGGTCTGCCCGTGTCCGAACGTCTGTACATCCGGCTGCTGCGCGACCGCCGCAACATCAACACTATTTTTCTGGTCGATATGTCATCATCCACCGAGGGTTGGGTCCTCACCGCGATCAAGGAATCTCTCGTTCTCCTGTGCGAGTCTCTGTCCATGCTTGGCGACCAGTACGCCATCTATGGTTTTTCCGGCATGAAACGCTCCCGGAGCGAGCTTTACCATATCAAACATCTGGACGAACCTTACAACGACACGGTCAGGAACCGGATTACCGCCATCAATCCCATGGATTACACCCGCATGGGGCCGCCCATCCGACACGCGAGCAACCTGCTGGCCAATCGTGACGCAACCACCAAGCTGCTCATTACCCTGTCCGACGGCAAGCCGGAAGATTACGATGACTACAAGGGCGATTACGCAATCGAAGACACACGCCACGCCCTCATCGAAGCCAAAAACCGTGGCATCCATCCCTTCTGCATCACCATTGATCGCCATGCCCACGACTACATTGCCCATATGTATGGAGAAGTGAACTACATCGTCATCGACAAGGTCGAAAAGCTGCCAGGCCGCATCCCCCAGATCTACCGGAACCTGACCGCCTGATCCTATTTTTTTTGTGCCGCCACCGCGTCATCATTACACTTTTTTGCCATTTGCATTCTTCTCTGGTAGAGTGCATCGATTTTGACATTTTGCCTTCAACCAATGACAAGGAAATCCCATGACCGCAGCAGATCTGCCCCAATATATTCAGCAACTATTAAAGCCCGCAGCCTATCCGCACCCGGCCGCTGACGTGCGACTGGTGCAAACCCATATCTCTTACGTGCTGCTGGCCGGCGACTTTGTTTACAAGTTCAAGAAACCGGTGGATTTCGGCTTTTTGAACTTCACCACCCTCGACAAGCGGAAACATTTTTCGGCCCAGGAACTGCTGCTCAACCAGCGCTTGAGCCCCTCTATCTATCTGGCGCAGGTGACGGTGAACAAGGACGGCGACACCCTTGCCCTCAACGGCAGCGGCGAGCCGGTGGAATACGGCATCAAGATGAAACGGATGCCGGAAGAGCGCATGATGGGCAATGTCATCAAGCGCGGCGAGTTGACCAATGAGATGCTGGACGCCATTGTCGCCAAGCTTGCCCCATTCTACGCGCAAGCCGACGGGAGCGATGCGATCAAGGCTTTCGGCACTGCCAAGGCGGTGAGCGTCAACGTGCTGGAAAATTTTGAGCAGACTCAATCCTTCATCGGCTGCGAGGCGCTGAGCCAGAGCCAGTTTGACCTTATCTCCGGATACGCCCGCGACTTCCTCGGCCGCGAACCGTTGTTCGATCAGCGCATGGCCGCCGGCAAGATCCGCGACTGCCACGGCGACCTGTACTCCGCCAATATCTGCCTGGCCGACCAGGTCTATATCTTTGACTGCATCGAGTTCAACGAGCGCTTCCGCTACTGCGATGTCGCCAGTGACGTCGCCTTCCTGGCCATGGATCTCGATTTTCATGACCTGCGCCCCCAGTCGGAACACTTCATCGACCGCCTGAGCGCAGCCACCGGCGACGAAACCCTCCGCCCCATGCTCAACTTCTACAAATGCTACCGGGCGTACGTCCGCGGCAAGATCGGCCTCTTCACCGCCCACGATCCACAGGTGGACGCGGCAACCAAGAAATCCTGCCTTGGACAGGCGGCCCGCTATTTTCAACTGGCCGCCCGGTACGCGCAACAGTAGGTAGCCATGCCTTCCTTACCACGCCCAGCGCTCTTTATCTTCTTCGGCCTGATCGCAAGCGGCAAGTCCACCCTCGGGCAGGCCTTTGCCGACCGCAACGACGTGCGCTATTACAACTCCGATGTCATCCGCAAGGAGCTGGCCGGGCAACTGGCACAAAACGGCCGTCAGGCCGGCTTTGACCAGGGCATCTATACTAAGGCGTTTACCGAAAAAACCTATTCGGCGCTGCTCACCCGTGCGGAGGCGGATCTCAGTGCCGGCATCTCGGTTGCGCTCGACGCCTCCTACCAAGACCCGACAGAACGGCTGCGGGTGAGAAAACTTGCCGAGCAACTTGCCTTGCCCATTTACTTCGTGCTCTGTCTCTGCCCGGAAGATGAGATGAAACGGAGGATGGAGATGCGGGCCCTTGACCCCAAGGCGGTCTCGGACGGGCGCTGGGAGATCTATCTCCAACAAAAGGAACGCTACCGGTCACCGGATGAATTGCCGCCCGGCAGCCTGATCACCATCAATACCGACGATTCGGTGGCAAACCTGCTCGCCACCCTGGAACGACTGCTCGCCGAGACCGGCGCAACCCACTAATCGGACAGAGGACACAACCATGCACACCCCTATCTATGTATTGAAATTCCCGAAAGAAATCACCGACCAACCGATTATCTGCCACCTGGTCCGGAAATTCGACCTTGATTTCAATATCCTCAAGGCGGACATCCTCCTGCAGCAGGAGGGCTTTCTCGTTTTGCAGATGATGGGCCACAAGCAGAACGTCACCAAGGGCCTCGGCTACCTCCGGGATCAGGGGGTGGTGGTGGAGAACCTCGCCACCAGCATGCGCCGCGATGACAATAAATGCTATGAATGCGGTGCCTGTACCGGCGTTTGCCCCACCGGAGCCCTGTCGGTGCACCAACCGGATATGGCGATCCCCTTTGATCCGAAAAAATGCACCGCCTGCGGCCTCTGCGTACCGGTTTGTCCGGTTCGGGCCATGCAGGTTTCCCTGGACCCGATTACCCTGGCCGCCTAAGAGGTCCCTACCCACATATATCCAAAAAAAGAGGGTGGCTAACGACTCTAACGCGTCTGCCACCCTCTTTTTTTAACGACTTGCTAGAAAAGCTAATCGCCCTCGGACTCAGTACGTATCCGGCTGGCGATGCCGCCCCGGTCCAGGTTTTCAAGAAAGCAGTCGTACGTCCCGCCGCATTTCGCCAGCAGCTTTTCCAGATAGACAAGATTGCCTTCAATGGCCTCCGCATAGAGGTTGCGGTCTACACCCCATCGGACACGGAAATGGGCGCGCAGTACCCGCATCACGTTATCAAGTTCCTCCAACAACCGTGGTTTCGCAACCACCCGATAGAAATCCAGGGTTTTGCCGATCAGGTCGAGTTCAGAGCCGTACTCGTCGATCCCAGCCTCGACAAACTCCCGGTAAAGCAGGGGCAGCTTTTCGAGATAGGCCCGGTCCGCCATCTGGGCGAGCAGGTCCGCCGACCCCAAAACCTTACCCAGCATGGATATTGTCGCGTTTCGGCAGGGGATTTCAGCCAACGACTGCTTGAGTCCGGTTGCCATGATAACGGCGCCGCAATCCGCAATCGCCGCTTCGCCGAATCCATGCGCCCGCATGTACGCCGTAACCAGGGCGATACTTCGCTCTTCGTGTCCCACCATGTGCCGGGCGCCCGACCCCACGGGCTCGCCGACCTTCTGGATCAGGCCGGCGTCATGAAACATCGCCGCCAGCAACGCCACCAGCACCTGTGCCCCGGAAAAACGCACCCCTTGATCAAGGTGCAGCCCATGCAACAGCCGTGCAGTAGCCAGCACCACCGCGTTGGTATGCTCCAGATCATGGTAGGAGGTGTTGCTGGCCCGATACCCAGGATACTCACCGGCAAACAGCCGCCGCAGATCCTCCATCGCCGCAACAAACCCCTCCCGATCAAAATCATCGGCAAGCATAGCGGCGATCAGGCCAACCTCGGTGGTGATTGCCGCCGGATCGTGGCAGCAGGACAGATCATGCAGCCTTATCGCTTCCTTTTTCATGGGTATATTTGGGTATATTTCATGGTTGTCTGGCTTGCATGACCCGCCGGCCATGGTGCGGGAACAGCGTCATATCCGTATGCGGCAAAAAGAGCGACGCCACGTATTGATCCTTGAAGCTCGCCACCTCCGAGAGCTCGAAACTGGTCATCCGGTGCACCACCTCCACCACATCGCGGCGGATATGGTTGCTCATCTCGCTCATCCGCGCGCCCATCAGCGAGCCGTTGCCCACATAGATAACCTTTTCCGGCGCCACCTCGGGCAGCAGGCCGACGGTCATCGCGGCATCAAGATCGATATAGCTGCCAAAGCCGCCGGCGAGGATAATCTGTTCGATATCGATGAGTTGCAGGCCCACCTCTTCAATCAGGGTCTTGATCCCGGCAAAGATGGCCCCCTTGGCGCGGATGAAGTTTTCGATATCGACCTCGTTGAGGACAATATCCTCATTGCCGCCGGTATCCCGGTGCCAGGCCAACACATATTCGTAACCGCTGCGCCCTTCCCGGATCCGCTCGGTACCCATGTTTCGTTTGAACTTGCCGCGATGGTCGATCACCCCGTGCTCAAAAAGGGCGGCGATGGCGATCAGCAACCCCGAGCCGCAGATGCCGATGGCCGGTTGATTGCCGATGGTGAGCAGCATCGGCTCCAAGGTGAGCGGGTCAAGATCGAAGTCCTCGATGGCTCCTGCCGCCGCCCGCATCCCGTGCGTGATCCCCCCCCCCTCAAAGGCCGGCCCGGCCGAACAGGCAGCGCACACCAGCCACTCCCGGCTGCCGATGACAATCTCGGCATTGGTGCCGATATCGATGTACAGGGTCAGCTTCTCGGTTCGATACAT
>JAOUHH010000011.1 GCA_029865195.1 Desulfobulbaceae bacterium | reverse complement strand
CGAACTCATCGACGTCGTTGAAGAACTGCACAACGAGATACTCGAACGGGAACTCATCGAGAAGAACCTCTCCCAAAGCGAGGAGAAATACCGGAAGATATTCAACGCCCCGAGCGACGCGATCATGATGCTCGACGAGTCCTCCGGTGCCATGGTCGATGTCAATCAGGCCACGCTGCTGATGTTCGGCTACACCTACGAAGAGGCGTTGCGGCTCGACATCGAACGGATTTGCGCCGGCGAAGAGCCGTACACCGCTACCGAAGCGCGGAAACGGCTCAAAAACGCCGTTCATTTCGGACCACAGCTGTTTGAATGGCGATGCAAAAAGAAAAACGGCAACCTGTTCTGGGCCGAGGCGACCCTGAAACACACCAAGATCATGGCCGAACAATACGTGGTCGCCGTTTTCCGCGACATCACCGCCCGCAAGGTCGCGGAAGAACGCCTTTCCGAGGAACGGGAAAGGCTGGCCATCACCCTGCGGAGCATCGGCGACGGCGTCATCACCACCGACACCCATGGACGGGTTGTCTTGCTGAACAAGGTGGCGGAGGAACTCACCGGCTGGAGCCAGGAAGAGGCTGCCGGGCAACCGCTGGCCACGGTCTTCAACATCATCAACCAGACCACCCGCCAGCCATGCGAAAACCCGGTTGACCTGATCCTTACCTCCGGCAAGACCATCGGCCTCGCCAATCACACCGTGCTGATCGCCAGGGACGGTCAGGAACGGATCATCGCCGACAGCGGCGCGCCCATCCGCGACCCGAAGAGCCAGATCATCGGCGCGGTTTTAGTCTTCCGGGACACCACCGCGCAGGTGATGATGGAACGGGAACTGCTCAAGGCAAAAAAACTCGAATCCGTGGGCCTCCTGGCCGGCGGTATCGCCCATGATTTCAATAATATCCTGATGGCGATCCTCGGCAACATCTCCCTGGCCAACCAGATCATCGGCAAAGACCACAAGGCCCTCACCTTGCTCACCCAGGTAGAGAAGGCCACCCAACGGGCCAAGCGACTTACCCAGCAGTTGCTTACCTTCGCCAAGGGTGGCGAACCGGTAAAGGAAACCGCCTCCATCCAGGAAATCATCGTCGATTCCGCCGAATTCGTCCTGCACGGGAGCAAGATCGCCTGCAACTACGATATGGATACCGACCTGTGGCTTGTCGATATCGACAAGGGGCAGATGAGCCAGGTCATCCAGAACCTGATCATCAACGCCATGCACGCCATGCCTGACAGCGGCACCATCACCGTCGGCGGCCACAACCTTGCCCATCTCGACAACCGCGACATCCTCCTGCCTCCGGACAAACGCTACGTCAAGCTCACCATCAGCGACACCGGCGCCGGGATCCCGGAAGAGATCCTCGATAAAATCTTCGATCCCTATTTCACCACCAAGCAGGGCGGCAGCGGCCTGGGGCTTGCCATAACCTACTCCATCATCAGCAAGCACGACGGACACATCGCCGCCGCCTCCACCCCCGGCAATGGCACCACTTTCACCATTTACCTGCCCGCCTCCAGCAGAGAGGCAGTCGTGGCCGCGGCCGATGAGGACGCACCAACGATCCGTGGCGGCAAACGAAAGGTTTTGATCATGGATGATGAAGAGATGATCCGGGATCTCTCCCGAAGCATCTTCACCCACCTGGGCTTTGCCGTCGAACTTGCCAAAAACGGGGAGGAAGCGGTGGAGATCTATCGTGAAAACATGGACACCGCAGCGCCCATAGACCTGATCATCATGGACCTAACCATCCCCGGCGGCATGGGCGGCAAGGACGCGGTACAAAAGGTTCGTGAACTGAACCCCGCCGTCAAGGTGATCGTCTCAAGCGGGTATTCCAACGACCCGATCCTGGCCCACTACCAGGATTTCGGCTTCCAAGCCGCCCTGGTCAAGCCATACGATCTTCGCGAACTGACCCGGATCATCACCAACCTGCTGCAGTAAGCCTTCCCTGCCGGCAGCCCCCTTGAACCATTGCAACTTCTCGTTGCAAGCATCACCTAAGATGGGTTATCAATCTTGAATTATATTCACCTAACTGCTATATCTTTAATTCACCATTTACTTTTCCACCACACACACCGGCACCGATGACTGTTACAAACAATCGCCCATCGAGGAATCCATGGAAACAATCACCCTCGCCGACATCCTGACCCCGAATGTGATCACCGTCGCCCCGGAGATATCCATCGCCGAGGCCTTGCAGACCATGCGCAGCAACAATATCAGCTGCATCATCGCCATTGACGAAAACCGTCCGGTGGGCATCGTCACCGAGCGCAACGTGGTCAGATACATCGCCAGGCAATCCGCCCCCTCTGCCGACCATCCGATCCGCTCGATCATGAGTTCGCCGGTGATCACCGCCACGGCGTCCATGCCGATCTTCGAGGCCTACAACATCCTCTCCACCCATGGCATGCGCCATCTGGCGGTGGTAAATGACGCCACCCAACTCATCGGCGTGGTCACCCTCTCGAACATCGTCGAGCATCTCTCCTACGACTCGTTCGTCGAAACGAAACGGGTGGCGCAGGTCATGACCAATGTCGTCTTCACCGTTTCCCGTGGCACCGATGTCCGACAGGCGCTGGTCCGGATGGACGAGAAAGCGATGAGTTGCATCGTCGTCACCGAGGACGACCGGCCGGTCGGGATCATCACCGAACGCGATGTTTCCCGGCTGCACATGGAACACCCCGATCTGTCACGAATCGCCGTGGGAGACGTCATGACCACCTCCCTGCAGACGGTGACCGGCGATACCCAGCTGCCTGTCGCCATCGAGATCATGAAGCGCAAAAAGCTGCGCCGGCTGGTGGTCATCGACAAGGAGGGCAGGATCAAGGGGCTCGCGACGCAGTCGGATATCGTCAAAGGGCTTGAGGGCAAATACATCCAGGCCCTGAACGATATCATCAAGGAAAAGGATCACCTTCTCCAACACACCTACAAGGATCTGGCGGTCAAAACCGCCTATCTTGACAACATCCTTCACTCCTCCATCGATTACGGGATCATCGCTTCGGACATCCACAACACCGTTATCTACTTCAACCCAGGGGCAGAGAAGATCCTCGGCGCCAAGGCCGACCAGGTTCTCGGCCACAATATCCTGACCCTGCATGGGCACGACAACGCCCTTCTCGGGCGCTTGAACGAGGTGTTGAACACCATCGGCAACGGTGAGCGGACCTCCTTCCTCATCAAGCGGGAACAGGACGGCGTCAAGCAGATCCTCAACGCCCGCGCCTCCGGGATCATCGACAAACAGGATCGCCTGGTCGGCTATTTCCTGATGATCAACGACATCACCGACCGCAAACTGGCCGAGGAATCGCTCAAGAAGGCGCATGACGACCTTGAACATCGGGTCGAGGAACGCACCCGAGAACTTGCCAAGGCGATGACCGGCAGCATCGAAGCCATCGCGCTTACCGTGGAGATGCGCGACCCGTACACCTCCGGACACCAGCGGCGGGTGGCCGATCTTGCCGCCGCCATCGCCAGAAGGCTTGCCCTGCCCAGCGACCAAATCGAAGGCGTCTACATGGCTGGACTCCTCCACGACATCGGCAAGATCAAGGTTCCGACGGGTATCCTCAGTTACCCCGGGAGATTGACCGACACGGAATTCGCCATCATCAAGCCGCATCCCGAGATCGGTTATAACATTCTCAAGGGGATCGATTTCCCGTGGCCGCTGGCCACGATTGTTCTCCAGCATCATGAGCGGCTTAACGGCTCCGGTTATCCGCACGGGCTGAAAGGAGACGCGATTCTGCAAAATGCCAAGATTCTGGCGGTTGCCGACGTGGTGGAGGCAATGTCATCACACCGACCCTATCGCCCAGCCCTCGGCATCGACCGCGCCCTTACCGAGATCACCGCAAAAAAGGGCACCCACTATGACCCGGATGCCGTGGAGGCCTGTGTCGCCCTGTTCATGGAAGACAACTACCGTTTTCCGCCACACTCGCATGAAATAACCGAGGAAGACCCGGGCAATGCACAAACGGCCCGGACCTGAGCGTCATCCGTTACCACCGCCTCCGGGTTTATCAAAAAAATCCTACAGCCTGGCGCCGTTCATAAACCAACCACGGGATTCAGACTGAAATCCTTTTGCCCTTCCCAAAAAATCATGGCATCATGTGTCGGATCGAAATAACTGTCGCAGGACAAGCTTTTTGCCGGGACACCGCCCGCACGGATCAACGGATACGCCCCTCGGAGATCGATAATGGACAACGGCCCCACTCATGCAGAGCTGACCCAGCGGATCGCAATCCTGGAGGGACGGCTCCGTGATCAGGAGCGCGAAATCGCCCGCAACAAACTCCTTACTTCCGTGATCAACCAATGCGGCGAGGGGATACTGGTCGCCGATCCCGCCGGCATGATAATCATTGCAAACCACGCCTATGCCGACCTGCACGGGTATGCCGTCACCGACCTGATCGGCAAACATCTCTCCATTGTTCATGCCGACAACGCCAAGGACGCCATCATTGCCGCCGAACGCATCCTCGCCGAAACAGGTCAATATAGTGGCACGCTCCCCCACCGGCGGCGCGACGGATCAACCGTTTCCACCCGCAAGCACAACTACCTGCTGCGTGACGAGGCAGGAACGATCATCGGCTCGCTGCGCCGACTGACCGGTATTGCCGGCGACCCGAAGGCCGCCGATAAATATGAAAAGAATCTCGCCTATTTCGAGGCGGTCAAGGAAGCGATGATGACCGGCCTGGTGGTCATCGACCGGGAAACCCACCGCATCCAGGACGTCAACTCCGCGGCAGCGGCCATGATCGGCCTGCGCAAGGAAGAGATCATCGGCCATGAATGCCATACCTTCATCTGCCCCCGCAAAAAAGGCGATTGCCCGATCACCGAACACCACCAGACCGTAGACAACGCCGAACGCATCCTGATCAGGTCCGACGGCACGACAGTGCCGATTCTGAAAACGGTGACGGAACTCACCTTGCCCGGCGGCGAGGTGCTGATCGAAACCTTCGTCGACATCTCGGAACGCAAGAAGGCCGAAACGGAACTGAGCGAGCAGAGCACCTTCCTGCGGACCATCCTCGACGCCCTGACCTTCCCCCTCTACGTCATCAACGTCGACGACTACACCATTGCGTTGGCCAACGAGGCCGCGCAGTTCGGGGCCATTACCCCCGCCGCCACCTGCCATCAACTGACCCATCGCCGCGACACCCCCTGCAACAGCCACGACCATCCCTGCCCGGTCAAGGTGGTGCGAGAAACCGGCCGTCCCGCGCAATTCGATCACATCCATCTGGACAAGGATGACAACAAACGCATCGTCGAGGTCCACGGCTACCCGATCCTCGACAAATACGGCCGGATCAAACAGGTGATCGAATACAGCATTGACATCACCGAGCGACGACTCGACGAGATCAACCTGCAGCAGGCCAAGGAGGCTGCGGAAATCGCCAACATGGCCAAGAGCCAGTTTCTCGCCAACATGAGTCACGAGGTCCGCACGCCGATGAACGGCGTCATCGGCCTGCTTGAACTCCTGTCCCGCTCCAAGCTCGACGAAAAACAGGAACGGTTCCTCGGCCTCGCCAAGACCTCGGCGCTCCGGATGATGGACATTGTCGGCGACATCCTCGACTTTTCAAAGATCGAGGCGGGCCATCTTTCCCTCGATCCGGCCCCCTTCAACCTGCAGGCGCTGCTGGATGAAACCCTGCGGACGCTGATCGTCTCCGCCCAGGAAAAAGGTGTTGAACTCTACTATCAGATTAATCCCGGGGTGACCGCCGAGGTCATCGGCGACGCGGGCCGCCTGCGGCAGATCCTCTGCAACCTGATCGGCAACGCCATCAAATTCACCAACCAAGGCGAGGTGCTGGTTGAGGTCGGACATAAAAAAACGGCTGACGACACCAACGTGACCCTGCAGTTCGCGGTCCACGATACCGGTATCGGTATCCCCGTCGACCAGCAGGAAAGCATCTTCCACGCCTTCTCCCAAGGCGACGGCTCAACAACCCGCAAGTATGGCGGCACCGGCCTCGGCCTCGCCATCGCTTCCGAACTCATCCAACTGATGGATGGCAAAATCGGTGTTGACAGTACGCCGGGCGAGGGCAGCACCTTCTATTTCACCGTGCAACTCAAGAAGCAGCAGCATGCCGAAAGGTCTCAATGCGTACAACTGCAGGATATGGGGGGGCTGAAGATTCTGCTGGCAAAGCCGGACGACGGCGGCCGGGAATCGCTCTACGAGATCCTGCGGCGATGGCTTCCCTCCGTCACCACGGTCGATAACGGACCGGCCCTGCGCACGGCCCTGCAGGAAAAAGAGATCGACGTCATCCTCCTCGACACCTCCCTTCCGGATCTTGACGCCACCTCTCTTACGCCGAGCAGCGCCGACGGCAAAACGCCCCACACCGGCCTGGTTCTCATGTACCAGAGCGGCCATCCGGTTGCCGCCTCCAATATCGATGCCCAGGACATTGCCGCGAGCATCGAGTTGCCGACCAGCCCGGCGGATCTGCTTACCGCCATCCACGAGGCCGTCAAAAGGGCCAAGGCTGCCAAGGCCGCCAAGCCCGAGGCAAACGAGGACACCAATAACGCTCCCCCCTCCGGCGACAAAGAGACGAAACGGATCCTGGTCGCGGAAGACGACTTTATCAACCGCACCCTGATCACCACCATCCTCGAAGGGGAAGGATGGCAGGTCACCGCCGTGGAAAACGGACAACTGGCCCTGGAGTATCTGAACAAACAGGCCTACGACATGGTCCTGATGGATCTGCAGATGCCTCAGATGGATGGATTTACCGCCACCGCCGCCATCCGCCGGCGGGAACAGGATCTCGGAACCCATATCCCCATCATCGCCCTGACCGCCCACGCCTTAAAGGAAGACCGGGAGCGATGTCTTGCCGGCGGCATGGACGATTATCTTTCCAAGCCCGTTGATTATGACACCCTGCTGGCGGTGCTTGGCAAATTCCTCCCCTCTGCCACTGAATAGCATCTGGCTGCAGCAAACTCGTCGCGTGGCTTAACAAAAAACCAAACTAGGACAAAAAAGGTCTTGTAAATATTATTGAGAATGGTATGGTGTTAAAAAACCCAAACGCAATGAGGCACGCCTATGTGTATCGATGTGAGAAAGACCTGCGAATGCGGCTCCCGAAATGTACAGTTTCATCTCCGCGACAACATCATGTCGCCGGAAGCGATCTCCAGGGTCTTCTGTCCCTCCTGCCCCGGCGACCTCGCTTTCAATGCGGAATCCATGCTGCAGGACAACGGCTGGGTTATCGAGTACGATATGATCCTGGCCCGATTCCTCGCCGCCGGTCGACTGGGCGTTTCCCCCACGGAGGTTACCCCGGCCATGCTCTTCGACCAGGGGTATGCCTGTTGGCTTGAAATGTATCCCGGCGAAAAAGAGGCGATCACCGACGAAAAGGAACAACTCCTGCGACTCCGCAAGGAGGACCAGACCCAGTACCTCACGGCCATCACCGCCTGGAATATCGAGCGCGTCAACAAACTGAAGGCGGCCGGTTGGCGAAAAGCGCTGCGCGCCTGATTCGATCCCCGGAATTTTCGCGGCCATTACCGACCGAAAGTTCCGGGGGCAACACTCCCCCTTTTTTACTTTCACACCACCACACACCTTTTATATCCCTTCGTCTGCAAAAACGAGTCGTTATCCCTATATCTCCCGCGAATATCGGCATCACATGGACACTTGCGCTCTTGACAGGTATCCTGCCAATGGGTATTAAACGCACTTTTTGCAACCTCACCCGCCGCCCTTTGTCGGCACCGTTTTTCATGCTTTTCAGCCTCTACGGCTGACAACCTCCGCGAGAGCACAGAGATGTCCGACCTGATCAGCGACAAGATGATCATCGATCTGAACTACCGCAACAAGATCATTGATGAACGCCGCCCGGCCGGATCGGTGGTGGACAGCCACAAGATGTTTTCCCTGCTCACGGAGACCATTGTCGAGAAACGTACCCTGGAAATGGTTGAAATCCATGATCTGTACAAGGCCCTCAACCATACCCGCACCCATGTCGGCGCGGCCCGGCTTTTCCACTCGCTGGTCACCCCATCCGAATCGCTTGAACTGATCCATGCCAAGCAGGAAGGCTTTCTCGAACTGGAGGCCAATGACCGTCTGCGCAATGCGGTGGCGGAATACTTGGGCGTTTTCAGTGAAAGGGAAGCCGATCTTTTCCAGTTTCTCAACGTCCACTACCATCCGCTGTTCCCATACGGGATCGTGAAGCGCGCCGCGAAGGCCACCGACGTCATGCACCGGGCCGCCGCCGCCATCCCGCAACCGGAAACCATCTATCTCGATTCACTGCTGCGCCTGATCAAATCCTTCGGGGAATCCCCGGAAAGCCAGCTGATCCATCGGCCCACCTATCGGACCTGGGACGGCATCGTCACCCGCCAGGAGAAAAAATGGCACACCCCGGCGCTGCGCTTCCGCCCTGGCCGTCTTTCCGCCTGCAGCGTCGGCCCGGTCCTGCCCTGCCTGTTGATGGCCGGTGCCGGCTATACCGGCCTGGTCAACGAGGCCGTGGCCCAGTACATTGCCCTGCTTACCGGCGGCGGCTTCTTCCTCGGCTCCATTTACGGCGGGGTGGTCAAGCCCCTCCTCGATTACGAAACCGCCCTCCTGCCCCTGCGCAACCGCCTGCTTGAGTCAAGCCGCTTCGCCTCGGCCATCGAGGCGGTGGGCGGCCTTGACGTCCTCTTCTCTTTCGGCGAGTTCCGACGCAGCTTCCCCCATCCCACCACCCTGCCGGAACTCACCGACGGCGAACGGCACTACTTCGAGGCCACCGATCTCAAGAACCCGCTGCTGGCCAAAGAAAACCGCAACTATGTCGGCAACGACGTTTTCCTGAACGGCCAGGGGGTCACCTTCATCACCGGCCCCAACAGCGGCGGCAAGACCACCTACTGCAAGACCGTGGTCCAGAGCCAGATCCTCGGCCAGATCGGCGCGCCCATCGTCGCCACCAAGGCGCGGATGAACATCGCCACCCATATTGCCTACCAGGCCCCGGCCTTCGACTCCCTGAACGACCCGGAAGGCCGTTTCGGCACCGAACTGCGCACCACCCGCGACATCTTTTTCGCCACCACCCCCAAGAGCCTGGTCGTCCTCGACGAGATCGCCGAGGGCACCACCAGCCATGAACGGCTGAACCAGTCCGTCGCCATCCTGAACGGCCTCATGGCCAAGTGCAACTCCAACCTGCTGGTCACCCATTCCTTCGAGCTGGCCGAAAAATTCCAGGCCGAGGGCAAGGGCCGGTTCATCCAGGTGGAGTTCAAGGACGACGCCCCCACCCACCGCTTTGTTGCCGGCATCTCCTGCGACAGCCACGCCGACCGGGTGGCGAGCAAAATCGGTTTCTCCCCCGCCGACATCCACAACCACCTGCAGGAAAACGGCTACATCTAGCCCTTCTGCGGCCGCCCACCGGCAGTTATCATCAGGTCTCCCCGGCCTTCCCGCGCCGTCGACAAGCCGCCGATGTTGCACCGCCCCCCCTGATGCTGGTATGGTAGTTGTGTTTTCATCGCATACCCTAGCAGACGGAGATCGAACATGCTCACCATCACAGAAAAGGAAATCCGCCTCGGCAAGGGAGCCGTTCATTGCCTCACCGGCGGCAATCGCGGCATGCGGGACATTTTGCTCCTGCACGGGATGAAATTCTCCGCCGAAACCTGGCGCGACCTCCGGACATTGCACGAGCTGGGGGAAGCCGGTTTCCACGCCGTCGCCCTCGACCTGCCGGGCTTCGGCAAATCCCCGGCCGCCGAGATGGACAACACCGGCGTCCTGCGTGCCTTCATCCAGGCAGAACAACTGGACCGGCCGATCCTGCTCGGCCCCTCCATGGGCGGCCGGGTGGCGCTGGAGTTCGCCCTGGCGCACCCGAAACTGGTGGGCGGCCTGATCCTGGTCGGCGCGGTGGGGGTCGCCGAGAACAAGGACCGCCTGGAGAAACTCAAGATGCCGACGCTGGTGGTCTGGGGCGGCAACGACGCCGTTTCCCCGCTCGCCGACGGTGAACTGCTTGCCGCCAGTATCCCCAATGCCAAGCTGGTGGTTATCGACAATGCCCCCCACCCCTGCTACCTTGACCAGCCTGAACGGTGGCATGGAGAATTGCTCGCCTTCCTGAAAAGTCACTTCCATTAAATCTCGCGGGCAACCGCAACCTACAAAAACAGACGCCAACAACCTCATTTGGCTGTTGCCTAATCCGATGCGGCCATTTATGATAGGCGCACACAAATTACCCACAGGAAAGAGGGCCGCCCCGGCGGCTCCGTCCCCCTCACTAGACCCCTTTGCGCAGGTCTTGCTCACCCACCTTGCGTCGGCCCAAAGACGGCCGACATGGAGTATGCATGAAAAAGGTTCAAAAAAGATTCAGCGACAAGGACAGCATCGCCCTTGCTCGCGCCATCGCCAACACCGCCATCGACAAGAAGGCGGAAGATCTGATCATCATGGATGTCCGCGGCCTGGCCGCCTTCACGGATTTCTTCGTTATCATGAGCGGCCGCTCCACCCGGCATGTGCAGTCATTGGCGGAATCCATAGACAAGGAGGTCAGCAGCAAACGGCTCTCCTCAAGCAACACCGAGGGTCTGCAGGAAGGGCAATGGGTACTCCTCGACTACAACGACGTGGTCGTCCACATCTTCTATGAGGAATCACGGAAATTTTACGACCTGGAAGGTTTGTGGCACGATGCGCCGCGCCTTGCCGTAACCGAAGAAGAATCCGCCCGGGAAGAATAACATGCAAAGAAAGAGGCCGCTCCTGCTGGCCATTCTCGACGGCTGGGGGGAAGGTGCCCCCTCTGCAACCAACGCCGTCCACATGGCGCGCACCCCCAACATGGACCGCTGGCGGCAGACCTGCCCCTTCACCACCCTGACTGCCCACAACGGCGCGGTCGGCCTGCCGGAAGGGCAGATGGGCAACTCCGAGGTGGGGCATCTCAATATCGGCGCCGGCCGGGTGGTCTACCAGGATTACACCCGCATCAACCGCGCCATCGAGATCGGCCAGTTCGCGACCAACCAGGTCCTGAACGACGCCATCGACGGCGCCAAAAAATCCGGCACCTCCCTGCACCTGCTCGGCCTGATTTCAGACGGAGGCGTGCACAGCCACCTCAACCACCTCACCGCCCTGGTCAAACTTGCCGCCAGCAAGGGCTTGAGCAAGGTCTTCATCCACGCCTTCATGGATGGCCGCGACACCCCGCCCCAGAGCGGCGCCGACTACATGGCCGCGCTGCAAAAAAGCCTGCGCGAGATCGGGGTCGGCCGGGTGGCAACCATCTCCGGCCGCTACTACGCCATGGACCGCGACAACCGCTGGGAGCGGGTTGCCACCGCTTGGCAGGCGCTGGTGGACGGCAAGGGCGCCACAACCGCCACCGATCCGGTCCAGGCGGTCCGCGAGGCCTACCAGCGGGGCGAGAACGACGAGTTCATCAAACCGCTGATCATCACCACCGACCACCAGCCGACGGCGGTGATCGATGACAACGACACCGTTATCTTCTTCAACTTCCGGGCCGACCGGGTCCGCGAACTGACCCATGCCTTCATCGACGCCGAATTCGACAAGTTCCCCTGCGCCAAGCGGCCGCGGCTTGCTCAGTGCGTCACCTTTTCCCGTTACGAAAAGGAATTCACCCTGCCGGTCGCCTTCCCGCCCGTACCCCTCACCCGCATCCTCGGCGAGGAGATCAGCGGCCACGGCCTCAACCAGCTGCGGATCGCCGAGACCGAGAAATACGCCCACGTCACCTACTTCTTCAACGGCGGCCTGGAAAAACCCTTCCCGCAGGAAGAGCGGATACTGATCCCCTCCCCCAAGGAGGTCGCCACCTATGATCAGAAGCCGGAGATGAGCGCCCCCGAGGTCACCGACGCCTTGCTTGCGCGCTTGGACAAGAACGACCTCGACCTCGTGGTGCTGAATTTCGCCAACGGCGACATGGTCGGCCATTCCGGCATCCTCAACGCCGCCATCGCCGCCTGCGAAACCGTTGACCGCTGCATCGGCCGGGTGGTGGAGAAGATCACCGGCATGGGCGGCACGGTCCTGATCACCGCCGATCACGGCAACGCCGAGATGATGGTCGATCCGGATACCGGCCAGCCCTTTACCGCCCACACCACCAACCCGGTGCCCTTTATCGTGATCGGCGACGGGTTTGCGAAGCGCAAACTCCGCCCCGGCTGCTCCCTGCAGGACATCGCCCCCACCATTCTCAGCCTTCTTGGCCTGCCGGTGCCGCCGGAGATGGAAGGCACCAGCATTCTCATCGAGGAGTAAACCGATGCGTTATATCAGCACCCGCGGCGCCATCGCGCCGATCCCCTTCACCGAAGCGGTGATGATGGGCCTTGCCACCGATGGCGGCCTGCTGCTGCCGGAAACGATCCCGGCCATTGATGCCCAAACCCTGGCCGGTTGGCGCGGTCTTCCCTATCCGGACCTTGCCTTCGAGGTGATCTCGCGCTTTGCCGACGACATCCCGGCCGCCGACCTGCGCGAACTGACCAACCGCTCCTACGCGACCTTCACCCACCCGGAGATCACGCCGCTGGTCGCCCACGGCGACCTGCACATCCTGGAGCTGTTCCACGGCCCGACCCTGGCCTTCAAGGACGTGGCGCTGCAGTTTCTCGGCAACGTCTTCGAGTACCTGCTCAAGAAGAGCGGCGGCAAGATGAACATCCTCGGCGCCACCTCCGGCGACACCGGCAGCGCCGCCATCTACGGGGTGCGCGGCAAGGAGCGGATCAACATCTTCATCCTCCATCCCCACAAGCGGGTGAGTCCGATCCAGGAACTGCAGATGACCACGGTCACCGACGCCAACGTCTTCAACCTGGCGATCCGCGGCACCTTTGACGACGGTCAGGCCATCGTCAAGTCGATCTTCAACGACATCGACTTCAAGAACACCCATCAACTGGGGGCGGTGAACTCCATCAACTGGGCGCGGATCCTCGCCCAGGTGGTCTATTACATCTACGCCGCCCTCAAGCTTGGCGACAAGGGCAAGGCCGTTGATTTCAGCGTTCCCACCGGCAACTTCGGCGACATCTTCGCCGGCTACGTGGCCCGGCGGATGCTCCCGCAAGGCACCATCGGCCGTCTGGTGCTTGCCACCAACGAGAACAACCTCCTCACCCGCTTTGTCAACAACGGCGACTACTCGCTGGGCACGGTGGTGCAAACCATCAGCCCCTCCATGGATATCCAGGTGGCCAGCAACTTCGAGCGATACCTCTATTACCTGCTCGGTGAAAACGCCGCAGATACCAGAGAGGCCATGCAAAGCTTCGCCAAAACCGGCAAACTGGGCTTCGACGAGGACCAGCAAAGGCAAATCCGGACGGATTTTGCCGCCAAGACCACCGGTGAGGAGGAAACCATCGCCACCATCCGTGATTTTTACCAGCGACACGGCTATGTGCTTGATCCCCACACCGCGGTCGGGGTTAACGGCGCCCTGACGCTTGCCCGGCAACCCGGCACCCCCATGGTCTGCCTGGCCACCGCCCATCCGGCAAAGTTCGGGGCGGCGGTCAACCGCGCCATCGGCCGCGACCCGGACATGCCGGCGAGCTTCGCCGATCTGGAAACACGCCCTGCCCGTTGCCAGGTCATCGACGCCGAGGTGGACGCGGTCAAGAAATTCGTTGCCGACAACGCCCTGTAAGGGAGTCAACGCCGATTAGATGGATATCGCAGAGCGCATCGAAAGCCTCCGGCAAACCGACCTCTTCAACGCCTTCAGCGATCAGGAGTTGCAACTGTTTGCCGCCGCGGTCACCGAGATCAGCATTGCCCCCGGAGAGGTCCTCTTTCGCGAAGGGGAACCCGGTCAGGAGATGTTCGTGCTGGTGGCTGGCGCGCTCCGGATATGTAAGGACAAGCGGATCATCACCATGCTCCGGCCCGGCGATTATGTGGGCGAGATGGCCATCCTTGAGGCGAAACCCCGCTCCGCCACGGTGGAAGCGGCCGCCCCCTCGCGATTGCTGAAAATCACCTCGGACCAGTTCCGTCAGTATCTGGCTAACCAGCCCCGGTCGCTGGTGTCGATGATGACCACCTTGAGCCGTCGGGTCAGGCACGACACCGAGACCATCGCCGCCGATTTTGAGAAGGCCAACATCCTGATCCACGACATGAAGAACGCACTGGCCGTCTTTCTCTATCTGGATCTGCTCAAGAAGAAATATCCGGACGGCGAGACAGCGGCATTCATCACCCACATGCAGGAGGCGCGCACCAACCTGCTGACCATGATGGACGAGGCGCTGGCCGGCGCCAAAAACCATCTCTGCCGCATTGACACCGCCAACGCACCATCCTCCATGGCCGCCCTCCTCGACGACATCGTCGGCACCGAATGCACCCTGCACCCGGACCTGCGCGACAAAAAGATAACGATGACCGGCAGCGGCGAGAAGACGCCCTTTGCCTTCGACCGGCTCGAAATGCGGCGGGCGCTCACCAACCTGCTCATCAACGCCGGCCAGGCGAGCAAGCCGGGCGACCCCATCGCCATCTCCTTCACCCAGGACCGGCAATACGCCGAGGTGGCGATCGTTGACCAGGGGCCAGGCATCCCGGCAGAACTGCGCGAACACATCTTCACCCCCCGTTTCACCACCAAGGCTACGGGCAACGGCCTCGGCCTCGCCTCGTGCAAACAGATCATCGAAACGCATCATCACGGCAGCCTGCAGATGGAAGACAACCCGCGCGGCGGCACCATCTTCCGCCTGCGCCTGCCCATCGCCGGCACACGGAGCACGATATGAACGAGATGGAGACATACCGCCAACGGGTCGAGGAGGCGGTACGCTTTCTCGAGGAGCGCTTTCGCGAGCGGCCGGAGATCATCCTTATCATGGGTACCGGCCTGGGCGGTCTGGCCGATCACCTCGACAACCCGCAAACCATCGCCTACGCCGATATACCGCACTTCCCCCGCTCCACGGTGGCAAGCCACGCCGGCAACCTGCTCTTCGGCGCACTGGGCGGCAAGAGGGTGGCGGCCTTGCAGGGACGTTTCCATTACTACGAAGGCTATTCCGCCCGGGAGCTGACCTTTCCGGTGCGGGTCCTCTCCCTGCTCGGCGCCGGCATACTGGTGGTCTCAAACGCCGCCGGCGGCCTCAATCCCGCCTACGCGCCAGGCTCGCTGATGATCCTCCGCGACCATCTCAACCTCATACCCGACAACCCCTTGCGCGGGATCAACATCGACGCCTGGGGGCCGCGTTTCCCGGACCTCTCCGCCACCTACGACCCGGCGCTGATCGACAAGATCATGGCCTGCGCCGCGAAACTCGGGCTTGCCAACATGGAGTGCGGGGTCTATGTGGCGATTCCCGGCCCGAGCCTTGAAACCCCGGCCGAAACCCGCTACCTGCGCCAGATCGGCGCCGACGCGGTGGGTATGTCGACGGTGCCGGAGGTGATTGTCGCCAAGCATGCCGGCCTGAAAGTCCTCGGCGTGTCGGTGGTCTCAAACGTCAACGACCCGGACAACCAGCAACCAATCCTGCTAGAGGAGATCATCGCCCAAACCGAACGGACGGCGGCGCGGCTGGTCCGGCTGCTTCTCGAATTCTTCAAGGAACTGTAATGATGACTGCCACCACCCCCACCGCCGACCTCCTCATCACCGGCACGGTCTGCACCCTTGACGACCGTCAGACGGTCATCGACCACGGCGCGGTGGCGGTCAAGGGCGACACCATCATCGCCATCGGCCCGGCCGCGGAGCTCATCGCCGCCCACCCGGGCGCGGAGCGGATCGAGGAGCGGCACGGCCTGATCATGCCGGGGCTGATCAACACCCACACCCATGCCGCCATGGCGCTGTTTCGGGGGCTGGCCGACGATCTCCCCCTGATGCAATGGCTGCAGGAGTACATCTTCCCGGTGGAGGCGAAGCTCACCGGCGAGATGGTCTACCACGGCACCCTGCTTTCGGCGGCGGAGATGATCCGCTCCGGCACCACCTCCTTCTGCGACATGTACCTCTTTGCCGATCAGGTGGCGGCGGCGGCGAAGGCGAGCGGCATGCGCGGCTGGATCGGCGAGGTGCTCTACGACTTCCCCTCCCCCAACTACGGGGAATTGGCCAACGGCTTTAGCTATGCCGAGGAGATGTTCGCCACATACCGGCATGACCCTCTGATCACCGTCACCGTCGACCCGCATGCGGTCTATACCTGTTCGCCGGATCTGCTCGTCCGCCTCAAGGAGATGGCCGACCGGCACGACGCCCCTTACGTCATCCATCTCTCCGAAACGAAAGACGAGGTGGCGGGCTGCCGCAAACAGTACGGCCGGACCCCGGTACACCATCTCCACCACCTTGGCGTTCTAGACCAGCGGGTAATCGCCGACCACTGCGTGGTGCTCGACGACGACGAGATCGAACTCCTCGCCAGGCAGCGGGTCAGGGTGGCCCATTGCCCGGAGAGCAACATGAAGCTCGCCTCCGGGGTGGCGCCGGTGCCCCGCCTGCTGGCAGCCGGCATCACCGTGGGGCTCGGCACCGACGGCGCGGCCAGCAACAACGATGTCGACCTCTTCCGCGAGATGGACTCTACCGCCAAGCTGCACAAGGTCTTCAACCTCGATCCGACCGTGATGAGCGCCACCCAAACCCTGCGGATGGCGACCATGGGCGGCGCGGAGCTGCTGGGCGCGAGCAACCGCATCGGCAGCCTGGAGGTGGGCAAGAAGGCGGACCTCATCGTCCTCGACCTCGATCAGCCCCACCTGACCCCCCTCTACAACATCCCCTCGCATCTGGTCTATGCGGCCCGGGGCGGCGATGTTATCCATTCGGTGATCAACGGCCGGGTGGTGATGCGCGACCGCGTTTTGACCACCATCGACGAAGAGTCACTGCAGGAAAAGATCCGCGAGATCGCCGGGCTGGTGAAAAAAATCGCCAGGCCATGACAAATGGCCGTTTCCGGGGTATAGTGAAAGCGAATTGAAGTTTCTCACACAAAGAGGCTGATTCGCTTATGGAAGAGAAGCTTGCGGAATTCCTCGCTCATCATCCTTACACCAGCAAGCTGCCGCTGAGCGCCGGCGAGCTGGAGCAACTCGCCTCGGTCATCGAGGCGGACTACCTCACTACCTTTCTCACCTGCGTGATCCATGAGTCCGAAGAGATCATGGGTATCGATCCCCGCCTGCCGCGTCAGGAGATCCTGAAACTCGCCGCCCGACTGCTGGTCAAGAACCTCAACGCCCAGGCCGCCTCCATCCGCCTCTTCGACCCCGACACCCACCGGATGCTTTCGTCCGCCACCTGCAACCTCGACAACTACCACCGCCGCTCCACCATCCCCTTCAAGGATTCCATCGCCGGGGACGTGGTCCGCAGCAACCGCAGCATCCCGGTGCCGAGCATCCTCCAGAACCCGCATTACCGGAGCAAGGAGATCGTCAAGAAGAAGGGGCTGCACTCCCTGCTGGCGGTTCCCTTGCGCATCCCGCAGTTTGTCGACGAAGACGCCTGGGATCTCCTCGGCTCCATCCAGATCTACTACCGGGAGGACAACCGCCTCTTCCGGGACCTGGAGATTATCCACGCCGAGCTGCTGTCCCGACGGGTAAGCTTCGTGCTGGCCAAAAAAAAGATCCTCGATCTGCACCGGCTCAACCGCCGCAAGGAAACCATCAGCGACAAGATCTTCGTTAAACTGAGCAACCGCGAGGGGATCAAGCTGAAGGATCTCTTTATGCTCCTGATCCCGGAGCTTGGCGAATTCCTTGAGGTACGCAACTGTTCGCTGTTCACCCTCTCCAACGATCAGCAGCACATCCACTTGGAGGCGTCCCATCCGGCCGACATCACCTACCACGAGCCCGGCTACACCTTTACCCTGGACCATCACCCCTACTTCAAAACCACCGTTCAGGGCGGGGTGTACGGCGACTACCCCCATGAACGCATCGACCGCTCCTACCTGTTGATCAAGGAACCGCTGGCGAGCAAGCTGGCAAGCCCCGGCCTGCATAAGTTCGTCAGAAAGCACCGGATCAATTCGATCCTCTTCGTGCCGCTCAAGATCAACGGCACCGTGCGCCACCTGCTGACCTTCTTCGGCTCGGACCGCAAGCAGTCGTTCAGCGACGAGGAGATCGAACTGCTGGTCTTTTTCGGCAAGGAGGTGATGAAGGCATCACGGCTTGAGTTTCTGGGCGACATGCTGCACGACTTCAAGAACCCGGCGGTGGCGGTGGCGGGACTGGCCGCCAGGGCCAGGAAACTGCTGGACACCAAGGATCTCAACGCGGTTCGCGACAAGCTGCGCACCCTTCTAGACGTCGTTGCCGACGAGGGGGAACGGTTGCAGGATGTGGCCCAGACCATCACCGGCGAGGGCCACGACACCCTGGTCGATCTCGGCAAGACCGCCGTCGCCCGCTATCACTTGAACGAGGCGGTCATCCAGGAATCCGGCCGCACCGGCATCAAATCACAACCCCTTGCCGTGGAAGAGGGGCTGCTGGTCCGCTGCCCCCTGCCCGGCCTGATCAGGGTGATCGACAACCTGCTCAACAACGCCACCAAGGCGATCCCGGCCCGTGGAGGCGTCCTCGCCCTGCGCTGCCGCCGCGAGAAGAAGATGGCTCGCCTTGAGCTGCAAAACAGCGGCGCCATGGAGCCGGCCATGGTGGACAAGATCAAGCGCGGCGAGGTAAAGGGCCGCGGCTTCAGCATCATTCACCGCTTCATCACCGCCAATCACGGCGCTCTCGACATCCGGGTGAAAAACGACCGCACCACGGTAATCATCCGCTTGCCGCTGCAAGGCAGCACACCGCCCTGACCTGAACAAACCGCGACACCGGTGCGACAAAATATCAGTTGCGCATCCGGTTATATACGGTAAAGTCATTACGGTTATATTCACTTTTCAAGCGGCCTGCCGGTTCACCGCCGGCGGTCATCCACACCAGCAAACGAGGAAATTATGTTTGGACTCGGCATGCCAGAACTCATAGTCATTCTGGTGATCATCGTTATTATTTTCGGTGCCGGCAAGCTGCCGGAGATCGGAGCCGGTATTGGCAAGGGGATCACCAACTTCAAGAAAGCCACCCGCGAAGCGGCTGAAGAAGCCAAAAAGATCGAAGACGACAAGAAAGACGGCGAGTCCAAAGACGCGTAAGCAACAACCCATCCCCTTTTGCCTGCAGGAGAAATAACATGTTCGGTCTGGGAACCCCTGAGTTGATCGTTATCCTGGGTATCGCCTTTCTGGTTTTCGGCGGCAAGAAGCTGCCCGAGGTAGGAGAAGGGCTCGGCAAGGCAATATCTTCCTTCAAGAAGGGCATCAAGGATGCAGAAGGCGTAAAAGAGAGCGCCAGCAAGGGCATCCTCGACGATGTCCCCGGTGTCAAGGAAGTTGCCGCCATCAAGGGCAAGGTCGACGAGGTCAAGAATCTGGGCAAGGTTTTCAGCAAATAAGCCTGCCACGACGACAGCAAACGCAAAAAAGCCGCAACCGGCAGCAACGGTTAGCGGCTTTTTTGCGTTTGCAGCGGATGCAGAACCCGACTTGCGGGTTTAACGACGCGCTTTCAGGGTGGGGATATTGGCGAGGATAAGCTTCAGCCAGTCGTAGCCGAAACGGAGCAGCGACTCGTCGTCACTCTCGATGGCGCGGCGGCGCTGCTTGTCAATCCGGAACTCGTCGAGGAGCTTGAAGTCGGCCACATACTGGCGGAAACGGTCGATGTTGTAGCAGACCATGAAGGCCACCTGCTGCCGCGGCCCGGCCGCTCCCTCGCCATGCCAGGGGTTGGTCCTGAAGATGGTGTCCATCTCTGCCCAGAGTTCGTCCATCATATTGTACTGCAACAGTTGCTGATCGCGCAGCCACTCCTTGACCGTCCACTCCTTTGCTTCGCCATGCCCATGGCAGTAAGGATGATTGGTGAGGAAATAATACTCGCGCGGCTGCCCCTTGGCCGGATTCCGGTCCACGGCCCGTTCCAGCGGGTAGGTGCGACAGGCCGACGGCCGGTCCTCGTAGACGGTGCAGCCGTTGTCGCCGAGAAAGGGGCAGGTCTGCTCCTCGTTGGCGGCCATCTGCAACATAATCGACGGGAAAAGGGGATTGGGCCCTTTCACCGCCCCGGTGTGCCTGTTCAGGAAATCCTCGGAGCTGATGCCGAGCCGCTCTTTGAGCCGGATGATATCGTACGGATAGAGGAAGATATTCTGCCGCCGGCAGCACTGGGTATAACAATCCAGGCCGGAGTGGCAAGCAAAGCGGAAGGTTGCGCCGCCCAGTGGCTCCATGCCGTCAGGGAATCTTTTTTCCTGGTCCGTGGCCTTCGTCATCACAAAAATTACCCACGCTCTGTTATGATAAAAATCGACAGGGAGAACCCGGCCGTGTGCAAATCGGTCGACTATACCATCCGCGCCAAAGCCGGTCAACCCCGGCCCCGGCCATCATGACACCTGAGACCATGCCCGAGCGACCTTGCCATTTCACCCTGCCGCGCCTGTTGGCGATGCTCGCAACCCTGCTGCTGACCGGTTGCGCGCAGCCCCTCGCCACCACGGCCTGGGTGATCCGCTACGACCTCGAAAACCGGACCGAGGTGGACACAATCTGCGTCACCGCCAAAGAACTGCATCTCGATCACCTGCTGGTGCAGGTGCGGGGGCGGGGCGATGCCTTCTACCAAAGCCGCCTGGCGCCGAGCCCCGAACCGCCCGCGACGATAGCGCCCGGCTTCGATCCTCTGGCCGCCACCATCGCCGCCTGCAAACCGCTGCCCATCCATGCCTGGCTCAACGTCTATTACCTGTGGGGCGACGAATCACCTTCGGCCTCGACCCTCCATCCGGCCAACGGCGACCCCGAGACGCTGCTGCACGACAACAACGGCCGTTCGGTGGCGGATTACGATGCCACGGAACGGGCGCTGGGCTGGATCGAGGGCATCTATGCTGACCCTGCCTCAACCGCCTACCGGGATCTGTTCACCAGGGTGGTCGCCGAGCTTGTCGACCGCTACCCGGTAGCCGGCATCCACCTGGATTTCGTCCGTTACCCCGGGCTGCGCTACGGCCAAACCTCACCCATCGCTGAACGATTCCGCGCCCGGTGGGGTCTCGACCCGCGCCTTCTGCCCGAACATCTCCTTGCCCCAGATCTGCGCGCCTGGCTTGCCGGTGAGATGCCGCCGGGCGACCGGATCCTTGCCACCGCCGCCCTGCTCTGGGCCGAACAACGGGCCGAGGCGGTCACCGCGCTCGTAAGCCAGGTCCGGCACGAACTAGAGGCCACCGGCCGCGACCTGCCGTTGTCGGCGGCGGTGCTCAGCGACCCCGGCAGGGCCTTTCTCAACCACGGCCAGGACTGGCCGACCTGGATCGGACAAGGACTCATCGACGCGGTTTACCCCATGGCCTATTTCGGCCCGGAGGAGCGGGTGGGCAGCCAGCTGCGCGACGTGACGCTCGCCCTGGCACCCGGCTCGAAGACCCAGGTCTGGGCCGGGCTGGGTGCCTATATCAAGGAGCCTAGCGAGATCGGTGCCGAGGCCGAAACGGCCCGCGATCTCGGGGTTGACGGCATCGCCCTCTTCAGCCTCGGACACCTGCTGCAAAAACCGGCCGGCCCCTTGCCGTATCTCGACGCGATCCGCTCCCGCTCCGGGCACAAACATCCCCGGCCGCGACTGCTCTGACAACAGGCCGCAACGCCGGGAGGTTCCCGGCCGAACATCGACCGCGAGGTGCTGCGACTCAAAACGATCGTCGGCAAGGCGTACGGCGGCTCCTCTTGCCAATCGCTGCCAGCCGATGTCGACCGCCTGCTCGCCGATCGTTGGCGGGAGTTTGCCGCCGCCGTTGCCGGCCCGTTGCCGACAGCGCTACGGAAGGTGCAGAACCAGCCGCAATCGACGCCGGGCTGGATCGAGGGACGGACCATCTTCCGATTTGTCCACCCCCTCGACCCGCCGGCAAGGCGCCTGGAACAGGTGGAACGCATCGAAACGGCGCGGCAGCGTCTGGGCAACGGCGAGGACTTTGCCACTGTCGCGGCCCAATCTTCGCAAGGCGGCACCAGGTTATCGGGCGGGATCACCGGCAGGCGCTATCTTGACGACAGCCCGCTCGATGTGGCCCTCGCCCCGTTGCCGCCGGCAACCATCAGTCCTGTCCTTGAAGACGAAGAGGGTTTCCACTGTTTTCGCATCGACGTCAAAGGCGCCCCGCAACTCCTGCCCTGGCAGCAAATACCCTGGCCGGCACGCCGCATCGTCTTTCGCCGGGTCCTCAACGACATCCTCTCCCCTGCCCCGGAAACACCTCCGCCCACCCCTTGACAACATCGCAAGAACACTTAACGTATTGTGGCAAATTGGACAGCCGAATCATGAAAACGAAAAATCACCTTTGCAACGTCACCGGAGGCACGCAGCACCATGAACAATCTCGCTAAAACCTTTCTCCTGATGGCGGCCCTCACCGCCCTCTTCCTGGTGGCCGGACAGGCCCTTGGCGGCCGGCAAGGACTGGTCATGGCCCTGCTGTTGGCGCTTGCCATGAATTTTTTCGCCTACTGGTTCAGTGACAAACTGGCGCTTTCCATGGGCGGCGCCCGCGAGGTGTCGGCAAGCGAGATGCCGGAATTGCACCGG
>JAOUHH010000191.1 GCA_029865195.1 Desulfobulbaceae bacterium | reverse complement strand
CGGCAGCCAGTCGCTCTTCACCATCATCTATTTTTTCCCGGTCATCAGCGCCTCGTTCCTCCTCTACCGGCGCGGCGGTCTTGCCACCGCCGCCATGTGCTCCCTTGCCTACGGCGCCATCATCGTCACTGAATATCTAGACTATCACCCAAGCCTTTTCCAGCAATACTGGGATACCCCACTCACTTCACCCACCGTTGTCATGCACTTCTTCGCGGTTACGGGCTTGAGTTTTTTCCTTGTCGCCATCCTTGGTGCGCTTCTTTCGGAACGGCTGCGGAAAACCGAGGCAGCGCTCACCACCGCCAGTCTCAACTACGATCGACTGGCCCTCCTGTACAAACAGATCGTCGACGACATCAGCTCCGGGATCATCACCGTCGACCCGCAAGGGATCATCACCTCATTCAACCGGGCCGCCGAGGAGATCACCGGCTTCCCGGCCAAGGAGGTGCTCGGCCAACCCATCAAGCGCCAATTTCCGGAATTCGGCACCACCAACGGCAACGTTGCCAGACCGCTCAGCACCCTCACCTGTCGCGGCGGCAAGTGCATCCCGGTGGGTTTCTCACAGGCCCGCCTCAACATGCCCGGCAGCGCCGATGGCTTCCTTCTCTATACCTTTCAGGATTTAAGCAGGATCAAGATGCTGGAGGAACAGATGCGACAGGCGGAAAAGATGGCGGTCATCGGCAAGATGGCGGCCGGCGTGGCCCACGAGTTCAGAAATCCGCTGGCGGCGATTTCCGGCGCGGCGCAAGTCCTGGCGCAGACACGTGATTCTGACCCTGACAGTCAGGGCTTGATGAACATCATCATCCGCGAAAGCGATCGCCTCGAACGATCGATTGCCGACTTTCTGCTCTTCTCCAAACCAAGCTCGCCGGAACGGAAATGGTTTTCGCTGCACGGTTTGCTTGATGAGACCCTCCGGCTGATGCGCCAGGATCCGAACTGGAACGACCATTGCCGGGTTGAGGTTGCAATCCCGGCCCACCTGGATTGCTGGGCAGACCCTGTCCAGTTGCAGCAGGTACTCTTCAACATGATCGGCAACAGTTGCATCGCCATGGCCGACAACGGCGGACGGATATCGATAAAGGCCGAAATCTCTGACAAGAATGGTCGCGAGCAGGTCATGCTGAGCATTGCCGACAACGGCCCGGGTATTCCCGATCACCTGACCGAAAGGATATTCGAACCGTTTTTTACCACCAGGGAAAAAGGCACCGGCCTCGGCTTGGCCATCGTCAACCAGATTATTGCCAGCCACGAGGGGGAAATAGAACTTGCCCAAAACGGCGGCCCGCAAACAACCTTTTGCATATACCTGCCGTTGCCATGAACGCCTTGTCTGCAATCGCTTTTGGAAATTTAAATTTTTGCGGACAATCCCTTGCAAAGAAAACGCTAAATTGTAAGTATAGCTTAGGCTGTAATAAATTTACGTAAAACGATTTCATTTTCAACTGAGGCCGCCGCCATGCGCTACTTCACGCCCCTTGCCTTCCTGTTATGCCTCACGCTGACAACACCCTCGCTAGCCCAAACCTCCTCCGACCTCCTCAACCAAGGAAAGGCGGAATTTGAGGCAGGCAATTACGATACCGCCTACGACCTCCTCGAAAAGGCGTTTTTCGCCGATCCGACCAATCTTGACATCAGCTTTTTACTCGGTCAGTCGGCCTACGCAAAAGGGGATTATGAGGCGGCCCTGATGGCCTATGAACGGGTTTTGATCATGACCCCGGATGCGGACCGGGTCAAACTGGAACTGGCCCGCACCAACCTCAAACTTGGTTCCCGGGAAATGGCCAAACAGTATTTCCGTGAGGTACTGGCCACCAACCCACCCCAACAGGTCGTTGAGAACATCAACAACATGCTCGCCGCCATTGCCGCCGGCGAGAAGAACCATTTCTTCAACGGCATCTTCACCACCAGCTACAATTTGGACAGCAATGCCAATGGCACGCCCTCCGACGGCATCCTCTATCTATACGGCACGGTTCCGGTAACCCTTTCCCAAGATAAACTCCGCGACCAGTACTACGGCGAGCAGGCGATTTTGAACCATATCTACCGCATCCAGGACACCCCTTATTCATGGAAATCCACCGCCACCCTCTACGGCAATTTCTACGAAAACCAGAACACGCAAGACACCTCCGTGGTGGCGCTCAGCACCGGCCCGGTCAAACAGACCGATAAGTACATGTGGGCGACCAACCTCTCGGTGGCCAACATCGAATCCGCCTATGCACGCTACATGGGCAGCATCGGCATCGCTTCGACCCTGACCACCGCCGTCAACAAGGAAACGATCCTGAATTTCTCCGTTTCATTGCAGGACCGGAATTACTACCTTGACGGCGACAAGGATTCGACAAACCTGAGCGTGAGCGGCGGCGTGACCTTCATCAAGGGCCAGAACAGATTGACCATCACCGGCACCCGTGAACAGGATCGTGCGTCGGCCGATTACAACAGTTATCAACGCACCATCCTGGACACCCGCTACGACCGCGAACTCCCCCTTGATTTCTCAGCCTTCGCCGGGCTCCGCTTCCAGTTCACCGATTACCGGGAAGCGCTGGAAATCTTTGGCATGAAGCGACAAGAAGATCAGATCGATTTCACCATGGGCGTTTCAAGGTTGCTCTGGAAGGCCGACGACGGCCGCTACAGTCTGGCAGGTCAGTTGAGCCATACCCACACCGATATCGATGCAAACATATCGATATACGGCTACAAAAAAGATGTCACCTCGGCATCACTGACCCTTGCTTTTTAACGCTCGTTCCTAATTAAATAAATTATGGTGATTTTTAATTTATAAGGATCCGCCATCGAGGAGCCAAATATGCGAAACCGCCAACTTATATCACTTCATACCATTCTGCTCGGGATCGCCATAATTCTGACCGCGACAGCAAGCCATGCCTTACCGCAAACTGAACCCATCGGCACGGTGGTGGCGATGCGTGGCGCCGTCAATGCCGTTACCGCCGCCGGTGAAAGCAGAGCGCTTGCAATCAAGGCGCCGGTGTACGCCGAAGATTCCATCGACACCGGTGCTCGCGGCCGCATCCAGTTGCTCTTTACCGACAACACGATCATGAGCCTCGGCCAAAACACCAAGATGAAGATCGCCGAATACCGCTGGTCGGAATCGGCCGCCAAAGAGGCGGCGATGAAAACGCAGGTCAAGGAAGGCACCTTCCGCGTCCTGGGCGGCGCCATCACCAAGGCGGCGCCCAAGAACTTCACCACCGAAACGCCTTCTGCCACCATCGGCATCCGGGGCTCCAGCTATGCCGGCAAGGTAACCCAAGATAACCTCACCGTTGTCCTGTTGGGCGGCAAGGGGGTAAACATCTTCAACACGGCCGGGATGGTGCCGCTCACCAAGGTCGGCTTCGGCACGGTTGTCACGCCCGGCAATGCCCCGCTACCACCCTTTAAATTCACCCCCCAGGACATGAAAAACCTCAGCGGCGGCCTGACCAGCAACGGCGAAGAAGATAAGCCGAAAAAAGGCGGCAAGAAAAAAGGCGCACAGACAAAATCCGATGGCGAGCAGACCGAGGCTAGCGATGAAAACGGCGGCTCCGGCCAAGCAGCTGATACCGGGAGCAACGGAGAAGGGACAGACAACGGTGATCAAGCCTCCGCCGGCACCCCGCAAGAAGCAACCCAGACTGACAGTGGCGCGCAAGAGGGGGGCGGCGAACCAACGCTCGTAGATACGATCGCAGCGGAAGATGCCCCACCCATGAACGACATACCGGTTACGTTTGCGCCGGTTGTCATCAGCGACCCCCGGCAAATCAAAGTCTCGCTCGATATTCCTCCGCCGCCTCCGCCCGTGGATTCAGACGTTACCTTGAATACCACCCCCACCATCCCGGCCAACGGCATTGAAGGCTTTACCGGCTGGATAAGTGGCACCAGCTTCCATAAAGACGGCACCACCGAAGCCATCTCTGATCCGTTCCTTTCTGAAGCCAACTGGTATAACCGAAAATTTATCGGCATGGTTGAAAAATTCGAAAACCAACTCAACACCACCGATGGACATGACGCCCCGGTATATTTCTTTGGCACCATCAACAGCGACGGCACCATCACCAACACCAGGGTTATCGGCACCGACTCTATCCATATCGACGGGGCAGTCAATGATAGCCCGGGAAGAATCACCGGCAGCGGCTCAGCCGGGAAATTCATCAATCTTGCCGGCGGGCTTACCTTCGGTTTTAACGCCAGCGGCTACACCTTTGGCTTAGTCAGCCCATCAACCCAACAAGACACCTGGAATGTTTCCGGCAGCGGTGCCAGCACCGGCATTGAGCCTGTTGACGTTATCGCCCCCACCGGCTCCGTGACTTGGAAGGGTTTTGTAACCGGTCTTGCCGAAAATATCGACGCCCCAAGCACGGATCGCCGCTTGTTCATGAACAGCGCCAGCAGTGATTTCACCATGAACATCAATCGGGATAGCGGCACCGTTGGGGGCACTTTCGCTGCCACAGACTCCATTGGCAGCGGTACCACACTGGACGTGACGATCGGTAGCGGCGGCTCGGCCTATGTCCTTGACGACCAACTGATCGCCCTTCTCGGCGGCTCGGTGAACAGTAGCTACAACCTGTTGCCAAACTCCAACTTTATGAAAACGGCCAAACCGGAGGAACGGATAGCCAGCTATGTGGAATGGGGCATCTGGGAAGCCGCGTATGTCGTGCCAGGATCACCGGATAATATCGTTTACGATATCCACCAACCGGGAAGTTACTGGGTCGCGGGGGTCCCCACGGCCTCTGGCAATTTCATTACATCAGTCAATTACACTTACAACGGCAAGGCCTATGCGGCTGGAATCAATGTCCCAAACACGACCTCTACAACCAGAGACGAAGGTTCGACAACTTTGAATGTCAATTTTTCGAGCAACACCGGTATGGGCAAGATAACCTCAGGGACCATTAACGCCGGCAATCTTGCGCTCGTCCTCCCCACCAACATAGACATTACCAGCGGCTCCTTTACTGCCAACACCGGTTTCGCTGGCGCCGACACCGCCACCGTCAACGGCGCCTTTTTCGGACCGGCCGCCAACTCTGTTGGCGGCAACTTCACTGCGGCAATAACCAGTACATCAACAACATACATTGGCGTTTTCGGCGGCAACCGATGACGATCAGGCACCACCAAGGCGGCACAGAGTCAGATTGCCCTGCGTCGCCTTGGTGGTGCAACTATCCGGCTCCTAAATCTTAACTGACAGCGACTCACGCATACACATGAAGAGGGCCACTTTCAGCCGATTTCTGACCCCCACCCCCTTCATAATCGGCTGCCTTGTCGTGCTGGCCGCTGCTATCATCTACTACACCTTCGGCAGCCAAAAACCGCAGTTCCTCACCTCACTGGATAATCGCGTTATCGACGCCATGTTTCGCTGGCGGGGCGCGCAGCCGACCACCAACTCGGTGGTCATCGTTGATATCGACGAGAAAAGCCTGCAAGCCCTCGGG
>JAOUHH010000190.1 GCA_029865195.1 Desulfobulbaceae bacterium | reverse complement strand
CCGTCGCCAGCGCGGCCAGGGCCTGATCCACCTTGGTCTGCTGGGCCTCGTTCAGTTTGATATCCTTCTGACAATGCGGACATTGCGAGATCATCGATTATTCCTCCGGTTGCAAGGTGCCATGCCTTGGCAGGCGATTAACGGTAGCGTTTTTTCTCTTCTTCCTTGTGATCCATGGCCAGGCCGGTGATGCCGGTGGTGGATTCGCCCCTGGCGGCCTTGATCCGGTCGAGTCCGCGGCCCACCGCGCTCTTGCGTGAACAGTAGCCGAGGGCGGTCTCTTCGGTGATCAACCCCTGCTCGAAGAGTTGCAGGATGTGCTGGTCAAAGGTCATCATCCCGTGGGCGGTGCCGTCTTCGATGACGCCGTAGTAGGTCTTGTCTTCGGTCTCGCCGTTGGCGATCAGTTCCTTGACCCGCAGGTTCATGCCCATGATCTCCAGGGCCGCCACCCGGCCGCCGCCAATCTTGGGCAGCAAGCGCTGACAGACGATCCAGCGGATGGTGTCCACCAGCCGGTTTCTGACCTGATCCTGCTCCTCCTGCTCGAACATGCCGAGGATACGGTTGATGGTCTGTCCGGCGTCGACGGTATGCAGGGTACTCATCACCAGATGGCCGGTTTCCGCGGCCGAAAGACCGATTTCCATGGTCTCCCGGTCGCGCATCTCGCCCACCAGGATGACCTTGGGGGCCTGGCGGAGGGCGGCGCGGAGGCCGGAGGAGAAGGAGTCGAAGTCGTTGCCCAACTCCCGTTGGTTGAAGGTCGCCATGCGGTGCGGGTGGACATACTCGATGGGGTCTTCCAGGGTGACGGTGTGGACCGATTTTTCCTTGTTGATCTTGTCCAGCAGGGCGGCCAGGGTGGTCGACTTACCGGAACCGGTGGCGCCGGTGACCAGGATCAGGCCGTTCTTTTCCTCCGCCATCTTCTGGAAGACGTCCGGCATCTTGAGATCCTGGAGGGTGGGGATGGTCGTTTCCAGCTTCCGGAGAACGGTGGAGAGGTTGGTCTTCTGAGAGAAGACGTTGACCCGGAAGCGGGCCTTCTGTCCGAGCCAGTAGGAGAGGTCGCAGGAGCCGTGGGTGACCAGGTCGTCGAGCAGACGGGGGTCGCTGCCGATGACGTTGAGGGCGAAGACTTCGGCCTGGAAGGGGGTCAGTTGCTTGACCTCCGGTTTAACCTGCACCGGCACCAGCTTGCCTGAGGATTCAACCTGGAGGGGCTTGCCCACCGTGACGTTGAGGTCGGAAACATTGCCGTAGGTTTCCAGCATGCTGGTGATCCAGTAATCGATTTCCGGTTGTTTCATAACTGCCCTCGTTGTTGGTTGTCAGCGCGACGCTGTTTTTTGATCAGAAAGTAGAGCTTGCCGGCCTGTTTCATGTTGCCGGCGGCGATTTCCGCCGTACGGTCGCCGCCCCAGAAGAGATCGAGGCGGTTGGGGCCCTTGATCGCCGAGCCGCTGTCCTGGTTGAGGACGAAGCGGCCCAGGGGCTGCCAGCCGGTAATCTGTCCGGAGTCGTCCACCTGCGGCTTTTGTGTGAGCAGATAGCCCAGGGCGCCCGATGGATAGCATTGCTGGTCCAGGGCCACCGAACGGCCGGCGGTGAGGGGTTGGCCGAGGCTGCCGGCGGGCCCGTCGCCATTGTATTCGGCCCAGTTGAAAAAGATAAACGACTCGTTGTGCTGAAGGATGCGGGCGGCGTCCTGCGGATGGGCGGCGATATAGGCGCGGATGGCGGGCATGTTCACCTCGGAGAGTCGTAGTCGTCCCTCATCAACCAGCAGCCGGCCGATGCTGCGATAGGGCCTGCCGTTCTTTGCCGCGAAATGCACCCGCCGGATGGTGTTGTCCGGCAGGCGGATCCGTCCGGACCCTTGCACTTGCAGGGTAAAGTTGTCCATGGGGTCGGTGAGGTAGACCAGTTCCAGGCCCCGCAGTTTGTTTTGTTTCTCCAGTTCCTGCCGGCTCCAGTACGGGACAAGCATGCCGTTGTCGAGGCGGCCGATGTTGCCGTCGCGGGTAATCAGGTCCGGCGGGGTCCGGTAGAGCGGATAACGGTAGGTTTCGTTGGCGGTCAGGCTGCCAGCCACCTCCGGCTCGTAGTAGCCGGTGACCATCAGGTTGTCCGCATCGCCGTTGCAGATGGTGAATCGCTGACGTACCGCATCGGCAAAGGCGGGGGAGGTGTTGCCGTGGCGGGCCAGGAGATCGGAGAATTCCTCCAGAGATTCCACCAGCCAGTCGTTGCTGTAGATATTGTTGCAGAGGCGGATGGATCTTTCCGGCGGCTGGCGACGCAGATAGTCGAGGCTGCGGTTGATGGTGACCAGCAGGGAATCGGCGGGAAGGTCATCGTTCAGCGTTGCCGGGCCGCTGCCGCGCGCGAGGGCCGGTGTCAGCAGAAGGCAGAGGGATAAGATTGCACCGAGGAGCGGTAGCCGTGGGGTCATGGGAAGTCCGAGTATGTGGCAAGGGATTGATTGGTTGTGTTGCCTATATGCTAGCTGATTTGCGATCAATTTCCAGTAAAAAAAGATCACGCGCCGCTGGTTCATGCCGTTAGCGGGTTTGGATCGCGGCGCATCGTGATGACGCGGGCAGCTATTACAGATAATGCTTAATAATCATTATTAAATTCTTGTACTTTTGCCTTGACCAGGTCATTTGCAAATTGATACCACAGTTAGATACACGGTTGCGGTGCACGGGGCTGTTTCCCAAGCGAAACTTACCTTGACGGGTAATTTCGAAATATAGCCGACATGGAGGAAGTATGAGTGCTGAAGAACAGAAGATAGAAAGTCTGATGAACGAACAACGACTCTTTGCCCCGCCCGCCGAGGGCAAGGAGCAGGCATACGTCAAGAGCATGGCGGAATACGAGGCGATCTACAAGCGCTCCATGGACGATCCGGAAGGCTACTGGGGCGAGCGCGCCGGCGAGCTTTTAACCTGGGACAAGAAGTGGGACAAGGTCTTGCAGGCCGACATGAAAACCCCCTCGATCAAGTGGTTTGACGGCGGCAGATTGAACGTCTCGACCAACTGTCTCGACCGCCACCTCACCGACGGTCGCCGCAACAAGGCGGCCCTGATCTGGCAGGGCGAGCCCGAGGACGACGTCAAGGTCTACACCTATCAGATGCTCCACACCGAGGTCTGCCGTTTCGCCAACGTCCTGAAAGGGATGGGGGTCAAGAAGGGCGACCGGGTCGCCGTCTATCTGCCCATGATCCCGGAGCTTGCCATCACCCTGTTGGCCTGTACCAGGATCGGCGCGGTGCACAGCGTGGTGTTTGCCGGCTTTTCCGCCCAGAGCTTCAAGAGCCGGGTCCAGGATTGCGAGGCCAAGGTGGCGGTCACCGCCGACGCCGTCCTCCGGGCCGGCAAGACCATCCCGCTCAAGCCCAACGCCGACGCGGCTCTGGCCGAGTGCCCCTCCGTTAAGCATTGCGTGGTGGTCAAGCGCGGCGGCAACGAGGTGGCGATGGACGCCAAGCGCGACGTCTGGTGGCATGAGGCCATGGCTGGTGACACCATCACTGCCAACTGCGCACCCGAGAGCATGGATGCCGAGGATCTGCTCTTCATCCTCTACACCTCCGGCTCCACCGGCAAGCCCAAGGGGGTGGTCCACACCACCGGCGGCTATCTCACCTATGCCGCGCACACCATGCAGTGCGTCTTCGACATCAAGGATAACGACGTTTACTGGTGCACCGCCGATATCGGCTGGATCACCGGCCACAGCTACATCCTCTACGGGCCGCTGGCCATGGGCGCCACCTCGGTGATGTTCGAGGGCGTGCCCTCCTACCCCGCCCCGGACCGGTTCTGGAAGATCGTCGAGAAGTTCAGGATCAATATCTTCTACACCGCCCCAACCGTTATCCGCGCCTTGATGCGGGAAGGCACCCAGTGGACGCAGAAACATGACCTTTCCTCGCTGCGCATCTTGGGTTCGGTGGGTGAGCCGATCAACCCCGAGGCGTGGATGTGGTATCACGAGTTCATCGGCAAGAGCAAGCTGCCCATCGTCGACACCTGGTGGCAGACCGAGACTGGCGGGATCATGATCTCGGCCATGCCGTACGCCACCCCGCTCAAACCCGGCTCAGCCACCCGGCCGCTGCCGGGCATTGATGCGGCCATCCTCCGCGAGGATGGTTCCGAGGCCGCGCCCAATGAGGGCGGCCATCTGGTGATGAAGAAGCCCTGGCCCGGCATGCTGCGCGGGGTGTTCGGCGATCCGGCCCGCTACAAGAAGGCCTACTTCACCCGTTTCGAGAACATCTACGATCCGGAGGACGGGGCGCGGCGGGACGAGGACGGCTATTTCTGGATCATGGGCCGACTGGACGACGTGATCAACGTTTCCGGGCATCGTCTGGGTACCGCCGAGATAGAGTCCGCCCTGGTGGCGCACGCCGAGGTGGCGGAAGCGGCGGTGGTTGGCGCGCCTCACGAGATCAAGGGGCAGACCATCTACGCCTTTGTCACCCTCAAGGCCGGGGTGGCTGCTACCCCCGAGTTGCAGAAGGCGCTGACCGCTCATGTCCGCAAGGAGATCGGCCCCATCGCCACCCCGGAGTTCTACCAGTTCTCCGACGGGCTGCCGAAAACCCGCAGCGGCAAGATCATGCGGCGGATCCTGCGCAAGATCGCCGCCGGCCAGACCGAGGAAGCCGATTTCGGCGATACCTCTACCCTCGCCGACCCGTCGGTGGTGGATTCGCTGGTCAAGGGGAGTAAGTCGATCAGGAAGTAGGGCTGTCATTACCGCGTCGTGCAGGAAAGGGGGGTGAGCCGCAAGGCCCGCTCCCCTTTTTTTTGCCGGCGGCGTCTGGGAAAATGTCGGGTGGTTTTCCTTGACATCGGGCAACTTTCACATTCTCTTTCTACACCAAAAGGCGATTTTTTTGTCGCGGCAATGGACAGTGGTCAGCACACAGGAGAAAACATGAAGGAATTTGATTATTGCCCGGGGTGTAAGGCGGGATTGTTGCTGGAGGACCTGGATACCGGTGGCAAGGGGCTCAGGTGTCTGGATTGCGGCTATACGTGTGAGGCTTCCGGGGCGCAGGCGGCGGGTGCGGAAGGGGCGGTGTCTGGTTTGGTGGCTGCGCAACTGGATTATTGGAAGCGGAGGTGCGAGGCTGCGGAAAACGTCATTGCATATCAGGACGCCAATAATCCGAGTATGTATTTCAAGGCGCATCAGGCTTGGCTTGAAGTAATCTCGGCGGGAGAGCCTGCGTGAGGTAAGCGTGTAATTGGAGGCCGGCCTAAAACATGGGGTCGGCGGCAAGCGTTGAAACAAAATAAGGTGTCCGGCTTTGGTAAGCCGGACACCTTATTTTTAAACCGTTACCGGTTCCCAGGTCTTACTGGTGAGCGGGGGCTGCACCCTCAGCTGCGGGAGCTGCGGCTTCAGCTGCGGGAGCTGCGGCCTCGGCTGCAGGAGCTGCTTCCTCAACAGCAGGAGCTGCTACGGGCTCAGCAACTGCTTCCTGAGCTACGGGGGTGGCCTCAGCGGCCGGTTCCTCTTTCTTGTCGCAAGCAACAATGCTGGTGCATGCAAGCAGCGCGAAGAG
>JAOUHH010000010.1 GCA_029865195.1 Desulfobulbaceae bacterium | reverse complement strand
CGGTTCGTTGGCATGTACCCAGGAGCAATGATCCCGGATATTGACCATCTCAAAGAGCGAGCGGTTCAGGCCTGCGTCCTTCAGGGTTTCCTGGAACAGCGGCTCATGGGTTCTGGGCGAACAGGCGGCGATGACCACCCGGTTCAAACGATGTTCTTTGATCCGCTGCTTCAACACCTCCTGCGCATCCTGGGAACAGCTGTACAGGCTTTCTGCGTAGTAGGTGACGTTTTCCATCTCGCCCGCATAGTTGGCGACCTTGGCCACGTCGACTACGCCAGCAATGTTGATGCCGCAATGACAGACGAAGACACCGATCCGCACCTCGTCATCCTCGCCCACCGGCTGCTCATCTGGATAGGTCTTGGTGATGACACCCTTGCCGCGCTGCTGCTTGAGCAGACACGAGGCAAGCCCTGCGGCGGCGCTTGACTGGGTGACAGACTCGGGGATATCCTTGGGCCCCTGAAAAGCGCCGGCAACCAGAACGCCTTCGTTGCTGCTGGCCAAGGGGGCAAAGGTGGTGGTCTTGCAGAAATCGTATTTATTGAGCTCAAAGGCGCCGATCTTTGCCAGATTCTTGGCGTCGGTGGGCGAATCAAGTCCCACAGAGAGCACCACCATGTCGTAACCCTCGAAGTAATGCTTGCCGTCCATGGTCGCGTAGGTCAGCTTCAGTTGTTTTTCCCACGGCATCACATCAGCCACCTTGGCACGGACGAACTTGATCCCGAACTGTTGCTCGGCGCGGGTCCGGGCGGCGTCGAAATCCTTGCCCTGTGTCCGCATGTCCATATAGTAGATGGTGATCTCGCACTCGGGGTCGTGCTCCTTGGCGACCATCGCTTCCTTGATCGCGTACATGCAGCAGACCGATGAGCAGTAGCCGTTGTCGCAGCCGAGATCACGGGAACCGACGCACTGGATAAAGGCGATCTTGTGCGGATGCCGCTTGTCGGAGAGGCAACGAACCTCGCCCATAAACGGGCCCGAGGGGTTCAACAGCCGCTCGAACTCAAGACTGGTAACCACGTCCGGGTGCGCGCCGTAACTGTATTTGGTGAGCGCCTCGTCCGGCACCCTGCCGAAGCCGGGGCTCATGATCACCGCCCCGACCTTGATCTTGCGATCTTCCGCTTTCTGATCAAAATCGATGGCCTTGCTGCGGCACACCGGCACACAAATCTTGCAGGTGCCATGCTGCAAATGCATACAGGACTTGGGGTCGATAAAGTAGGTCGCGGGCACCGCCTGGGGATAATCGATATGGATGGGACGGGTAATCGCCAATCCCTCATTGTATTCATCCACCAGGTGACGCGGACAGTATTTGGTGCACAGGCCGCAGGCCGTACACTTGTCGGCGTCGATATAGCGCGGCCGCAGACGGACTTTGGCGGTGAAGTCACCGGCCTTGCCGTCAAGACCAAGGAAATCTGCGTTGCTGAGAATCTCGATATTGGGAGACCGACCGGCCTCTACCAGCTTAGGCGCCAGGATTCAAAGCGAGCAGTCGTTGGTCGGGAACGTCTTGTCTAATTGAGCCATGGCCCCGCCGATGGCTGCCGACTTCTCAACCAGATAGACGTAGTAACCGAGCTCGGTAAGATCCAATGCCGCCTGGACGCCGGCGACACCGCCGCCGACAACCATGACCGCTCCGGCCCCTTTGTTTTTTGCTTGCGCCATAATGTACTCCAGATAAAAACGTTAAATCATTCGCCGAATGGGGCGAAACACTGATAAATATCAACCAAGTACTTCAACTTTAATTGCGCACGCCTTGTACTGCGGCGAACGCGACAGCTTGTCAAGGTGGTTCAAGGTCAGGTTGTTGATCGGCACCTCGGCATAGTGGTACGGCATGAAAATGGTACCAACCTGCACCCTATCGGAAATGGTGGCACGCACCTTTACCTCGCCGCGTCTCGATTTGATACGAATCCAGGAACGTTCCGAGATTCCCAATCGCTCGGCATCAACGGGATGCACATCCGCAAGGGCCTCGGATCTGATCTTTTCGATGCACGGCGTCCGCCGGGTCATACTGCCAAAGTTGTAGTGCTCAACGTCACGTCCGGTGGTCAGCAGCATCGGATAATCATCATCCGGCTGCTCCTTGGGCGGTTCGTAGTCGGTGGGCATAAACAACGCCTTGCCGCGGGCGAACTGCCCAACATGCAGGACCGGCGTTCCAGGGTGATCCTTGGTCGGTACCGGCCACTGCAGACCCTTTTCATCGATCCGCTCGTAGCTCATGCCGGCGTACTGCGGGGTCAACGAACAGACCTCATCGAAGATGTCGCTGGCCGAATCGTAGTGCATCTCGTAGCCCATCTTGGCAGAGAGCGCACAGAAAATCTCCCAATCCGCCTTGGCCTCGCCGGGAGGATCAAATGCCTTCCGGATACGCTGCACCCGTCGCTCAGAGCAGGTGAAGGTGCCGTCTTTTTCAGCGAAGCACGCGGCCGGCAGGACCACATCGGCTTTCTTGGCGGTATCGGTGAGGAAGATGTCCTGCACCACCATGAAATCGAGCTTATCGATGGCAGCCACGGCATGACCGGCATTGGGATCCGCAAGAACCGGGTCCTCGCCGAAGACATAGATGCCGCGAATATTGCCATCGAGGATATTGTCCCAGACCTCGGTGGCTGGCTTGCCTTGCTTACGGGGCATCTTCACCCCCCACATTTTTTCATACTTGTCGAAGATGTCGTCGCGGGTCAGGCCTGCGTAACCGGGCAGGGTATTGAACAGCGCACCCATGTCACAGGCACCCTGCACGTTGTTCTGACCACGCAGCGGGTTGATGCCGCCGCCGCGAACACCGATCTTACCGCACAGCAGGGCGAGGTTCGAGATCGCCTTGACGTTGTCGGTACCGGCGGCCCAGTGGGCGATACCCATACCGTAAACGATGGCGCTCTTCTTGCCGGGGCTGGCATACAAACGAGCTGCCTCATAGAGTGCGTCAACAGGCACCCCAGTGATCTCGGAAACATACTCGGGTGTATATTTCTCGAGTACGATCTCCAGCTCCTCCATGTTTTCGGTGCGTTCCTTGACATACTCCTTGTCCCACAGATCCTCCTTGAGGACGATGTGGCTCATGCCATTGATCAAGGCGACATCGGTGCCGGGCTGGTGGTTGATCCACAGGTTCGCCTGCTTCGCGAAGTCGGTACGACGCGGATCGGCTACGATCAGCTTCGCCCCCTTCTTGATCGCCTGCCGGATGCGCAGACCGGTGATGGGATGGCTGGTGTCGGGGTTCGATCCGATCATGAATATTACATCCGATTCGCCGTTCATGAAATCGGAGATACAGTTGGTCATTGCGCCGCTGCCGAGGGTGATGGCCAAACTGGCCACCGTCGGAGCGTGTCAGAGTCGGGCACAGTGGTCGATATTATTTGTTCCGACCACCGCTCGCATGAATTTCTGCATCAAGAAGTTTTCTTCGTTGGTTGCCCGTGCACAGCTGAAGCCGGCAATGGAGTCGGAGCCGTGCTTCGTCTTCAACTCCCCAAACCGCTTGGCAACCAGGCTCAATGCGTCATCCCAGCTGGATTCTACCAGCTGCCCATTTTTTCGAACCAACGGCTTGGTGAGCCGGTCCGGATGCTTGATGAAATCGAAGGCGAAACGTCCCTTGATGCAGAGCATGCCGTAGTTGGGTGGTGCCGATTTGTCGGCCACCACTTCCATGATGGTATGCCCCTTGATCTTGAGTTGCATCTGACAACCGGAACCACAGTAAGGACAGGTCGTGGTGACATACCGCACCGGCTCGTTGATGATCGGCACCAACACATCCTTCTTGGTAAGTGCGCCGGTGGTGCAGGAATCGACACAGTTGCAGCAATTCACACACTTGTCGTTGAAAGAGAAGCTCAGGCCTACCGCCCTGCCCTGTGCATCGGTTCCCTCGCAGGCGAGTTCAAGGGCGTCGTATTCACAGTTATTCTTGCAGCGCTGACAGAAGATGCACTTGTTAAGATCCATCTCAAAAAGCGGATGGCTGGCGTCGATGCTGTATTGATGGCGGGTGCCCATGCCGGTCGTCTTGAGATCGACCCCGTGGGAGACGGAGTAGCGGCGCAGGTCGCAGCGGTCAAAAGCGGTGCAGCCGCAGGAAAGACAGCGCCCAGCCTCGCGGGTGGCCCGCTTCAGGTTGAACCCCTTGCGTACCTCATCGAAGCAGACCAGTCGTTCCTCCATCTCCAGGGAAGGCATAGTCTCGCGCTTCTGCGCCGCATAGCCCTCAAGCAGTACCGGATCAACATCCTTAAAGGTGTTGCCCCGGGTAAAGTTGAACATGGATTCGGCGGGTTCCTTCTTCACCCCGCAGATCTCGGCATGGACGTACTTGGCGACCCGTCGGCCGGATACAACAGCCTCGATCACCGACCGGGGGCCGCTGATCACGTCGCCGGTAGCCCAAACCCCTTCGAGATCAGTCTTTTGGCCCTTGCCATGGGTTTTAATGAGGCCGGTGGGCGTGAGCACCAACTTCCGCTCAAGGGAATTGGCCGGAAATACCTCAATCGCCGCCTCCTGGCCACCTGAATAAAGGATCACGTCGGCCTGCAAACTCTCGTTCAGGCCGGCGGTAGGACCTTGGTGACTTTTTCCGCTCTGCGCCTGTTCACCCGTAGCCATCCGTTGAATGCGCATGAACAGCGTCCCGCCGCGCTCGATGATCTGCATGGGGGTAGCCATGGACATGAAGGTGATCCCTTCACGCAGCGCTTCCTTGTGGGAATGCTTGTGGGCCTGAATCTTTTCGGAGCTGCTGGAGTGAACAACGGTAACCTCGCCGACACCCATGCGGATCAGCGAGCGTGCCGTTTCGATGGCAATGTTGCTGCCGCCGATAACAATCGCCCGTTTGCCTGGGAATTCCTTCTTGCCGTCGGTGACGTCCTTCAGGAAATCGATGGCGGGATGCACAAAAGGCAGGTCGATGCCCGGGATATCGATGGGTTTGGCCTTCAGTGCGCCAATGGCCAAAACGATGGCGTCGTACCCCTTCTTTTTCAGATCACTAATGGAGAAATCACGCCCCCACTTTTGGCCACATTCGGAGGCGATGCCCAAATCGAGGATGGTTTTGATTTCATAATCGAGAACCTTGCGGGGAATGCGATACTCCGGCAACCCATACCGCAAGGCTCCGCCAAGTTTATCGCCGCCCTCAAAGATGGTTACCTCGTGACCGGCCTTGCGCAGGAAAAAGGCGGTAGACAAGCCGGACGGACCGCCGCCGATGATAGCGACCTTCTTGCCGGTTGCGGGTTTACACTCGATGCGCAGGTTGCCCTCTGCCCGGTGATCCATGCACCAATCGGCGACAAATCGCTCCAGATGGTTGACGGCGATAGGCTCATCGATCAGGGAACGACGGCAACTGACCTCACAGAACCTCGGACAAACACGACCGACGGAGAATGGCAGCGGGTTGCGCTCCATCACCAACCGCAATGCCTCCTCGTGTTCCCCTTTGCGCACATGGGCGACAAAACCCTGAATGTTGATCTGCCCGGGGCAGGTCATATTGCAAGGCGCTTTACAGTCACCGAAATGGGACTCGGCAAGGATTTCGAGATTCTTCTTGCGCTGATTACGAACATTCTCGGTATCGGTATGGATCACCATGCCGGCACGAACCAGGGTCACGCAGGAACGGAGAGGCTTATCCTTACCCTCGACCTCGACCAGGCAGATCTTGCAATGCGCCTTGGACTTTCCCTTTACGAAACAAAAAGTGGGTATCTCGATGTTGAGGAGCTTCGCCGCTTCCAGGACCGTTGTTCGCGGTGCGACAGAAATCTCTCTGCCATCGATGGTAATCGCTATCTGTGACATAGTTTCGCATCAATCATGTATAAGTTCTCGGCACATATTCGTACCAGCAAGTGGCCTTTACCAGATTACAACGATCACGCGGCAGGCTTCCATTCCTTAAGGAATGCCGGCAGATGGCCTGCCTCGCGTGGACCGATGGTGATGGTCCAGCCTGGCAGTTCCTCTTCGAGCTCGCCCTTCATGGAAGCAAGATAGCCGGGGATGATCAATTCACGATGCTTCACCTTACTCTCGATTCCGGCTTTCTTCATGAACGCAGCGATCATATCGGCGCCGAACTTGCCGGCCGCCCATGCGGTGAGTACGGAAAGGCCCTCGGTGTCCTTGATCAGCAGCCAGGACGGCACCTTGCTGCCCTCTATTTCGCCGGAGACGATGAAATAGGTAAGCGAGAAGTTGCAGGTAATGATCACCGGCGAGTTCTCGTTGGGGCCGCTGATGGGGTAGATATCCTCGGAAACGACCATCGGCCGCTGCGGATCGGTGAAGATGTTCAACCGCTCAAGCAGCAGCGGGAAAAGGGTATCACCCTGCAGGTCAGAGAGGATGACGATGCCGGCATACTTGGCGATCATCACCGAAGCAACCATTGCCTCCATCAGCGGATCGTCGGTGATCTCGCAGGGGAAGGTGATGGTCGGGAAGCCCAACGGCTTGTATTTTTTCTTCACCGCAGAGCGGCGGGCAAGTACGTTATCCTCGAAGGCGGCCTTGATGGTGCGGGCACCGGTGTCGATAACCAGATCCTTGAGCCCTGCGCCGAGAAGTTCCTCGGTAACGGCGATACAGTCATCGAGGTTGCTGCCCTTAACGCCAACCGCACAACCGGTTTCCTTGCCGACACCGGCCATCTTCGCGGCATTGGTCTTGGTTGCGCCAAACAGCAGCGGCTTGCGGTCACCACAAACCTTGGCGCCAGCGGCCAAGGTAGCCGGGTTGTCGCTGATCAGCACCAGACTTGCCTTGCCGGCGCCGTCGAGCACCTTCTTGACCAGCGCTGTGAAAGAGCCTTCATCGCCCTTGCTGTCCTTGACGGCAATGATGTCCGCCTTCAGCATCACGCCAACCCGCTCATAACAAAGGGTGTTGAAGCGGTTGATGCGGCCATCGACATCGGCGTCACTCATCTCGGTGGTGACCAGCACACCGATACCGGTGGGGTTCTCGAACCGTTTTTCATGACGGAACAGACAGGTTTCACCGCCGGCGGTAAAGGCGCCCTCCCCTGCTCCCAGCTTGATGGTCCGGATCGGCGGCGCGGATGCCTCGCCAATGCTCTCCTTGACCTCATCGCTTACGTACGGACATTCGCCAATCTCGGTCTGACCCGCTGCCACCTTCATGGCAAAAGCAAGACAAGTCGGAATCCCACACTCCCCACAGTTCTTCTTGGGAAGCATCTTGAGGATTTGTATACCTGTTAAAGCCATCTGTCTGTTCCTCCCCTTATATCGAGAAAAATCGGTTTGTTATCTATTCAGTAGATATCGTTTATCGCCCCGCGCTTACACCGCGGTTTCCATGGTCAGCGCCGGGTGACCCTTCTCTTTCAGGAAGGCGACGATCTCTTCCTCGGTGGTCCCCTGCTCTTCGGTGGCGATCATATCATACAACTCCGGCATGCCGAGATCCTTGCAGCGCTGCTGCAGTTTTTCAGCAAGTTCGTCCTTGAGCATCTTGGGCATCCAGACCACCCGCTTGAGGCCGCCTTCGGCAAGAAGCAGTTTGGGGCTGGCGATATAATGCTTACTCACGCCCATGAAGCCGGGGGTCTGCGCGCCGCCACCGGCCATACCGGCCAGGGTGGTGAACTTCATACCCGAGGGGGTCATGCCCATGTAATCGCGATTGACGAACATAACGCCGTTGGCCTGGGGCAGCATGGCGGCAATGGCCTCGAAGCAGCCGCAGGCGGTCATCGGATCGTTCATCAACGAGTAGCAGGAAACCTGCGGCACGGCGCCGCGAGAGGCCTGATTGACGAACTCGTTGATCCCGGTGAAGTAGCCGACCATCGGATCGGTGCATTCGCCCTTCTGGATCGGCTGGTTGGGGCCGGTGGGGTTGATCTGGTAGGATGCCTTGCCGTCCAGCCAGTTGTAAGCGCCGCACATGCCCACCCGCTCAGGTGTGATAACGCAGACATGGCTCGGGGCGAACGACTGACAGAGAGTACAGGAGTAGAAGACCTCCTCGGTCTCGTCGGTCATCGATCCCAACCGCTCATCACGACCTGCATAGGTCTTCTTGGCCAGCTCCATTACCTCGGCCACCTTGTTTGCCTCGGTGTAAATCTTGACCTGAATCTTATCGATGATGGCGCCGAACTCCTGATGGAGCTTACCGTGCAGCACCTTGCCGATATGGGTGAAGGAAAGGCCTTTTTCCACTGCGCCCTTGCCGATGCGGATCCACATGATGTTCCGCTGGCCCATGTGCATGATGCCCTGGATATAGTTGATCAGATGATGGAACTGTCGCTCGAGGATCGGCTCGAAGTCGGACTGCATCTCGCGGCCCGCAACCTCGACGAGGATGGCCAACGGCAGGTTTTGACCGACCTCGATATCCTTGATATCCGGTCCCTCGATGGTGACCAGACCGTCCTCAACCTCGTTCATATCCTTGGAAATAAGGACCTCGACACCCGGGGTACGGCCACCGCCACACTCCATGAACAGATCATCCTTCCGCACCCGCTCGCCCTCAAAAGCCGGACCGAAGGACATGGGGATATCGATCTTGGTGACGTTGACCTTCAGACCGCGCACCTCGATGGCCTTCTGAACGATCTCGTCGTGGGGGACGTTGCTCACCACGTGCTCATAGGTACAGATACCGGTGGGCAGTACCTGCGGGATATCCCAGTCTGAGATGGTCGGGAAGCCCCAGTTGATGGCGCCGGCGGCGTTGGCATACCATTCGTCGGATACCTCGCCGAAAGCCATGACAAAGGCGAAGGTACGATCCTTGTTGTAGATCAGGTTGCCCTTGTAGTCGCCGGGCTTGATGCCGCCGAAGGCCATGGCGACGCGGCAGGCGAAGCCGATGGCGAAAACGGCGGTGGTATATGATTTGCCGAAGGGTACCAGACGGGTGCCCCAGCCGACCTGCACACCATTTTTGACCAACTGCTCAGGCATGCTGATGCCGTTGGACTGATCATGCATGAAGATGTAGAGGTTCTTCTCCTGGAGTTCCAGGGCAATCTTGCTTGCAACCTCCTTGTCTGCAGGCGAACCCATGATCGCGGCAAAGCCAGGGGCAGATCCGTCAACGAACTCGACACCACGCTTCCGGAAGATGACGTCATCGGCGGCGCCCAGCCAGAGATTGTTCGCAGTCGGGTCTTCGGTCTTGGTGTAAAACTCGGAGTTTTCAAGGTAGCGTACCGCCTCGAACATCTCCTCGGCAAAGAAGGTCGACATACCGGCATCCAGCGCCGGGGCAAGGTAAGGAAGCCACAGCTTGTCTGTCACGAGGGGTGGAAGAAGCTTGCGGCACTCCTGAAAGATCTCTTTCATGTCGCCAAGCGTTTGCACCTTGGCACCCAGCATACTGTAGATGATGGGCAGAAAATATGCGGTGTTGGGGAAGGATACCTCCTTCTCGGGGCCGTATTTCTTCAGCGCCTCCTCATATTTTTCCTCAGCCATGTCCACAATCTTGTGGGCACCTCTGATAGCGGCGGAACAAATTATCTTTGACATTGGATGACTCCTCTAACCTCTTTTATGATTCAAGCGTAAGATGCGATGGCTGCTTGCTGTCGAACCGCATCTCATCGCTTACTCATTATCCAATTAAGCTTAGCCCATCAACCCCTTGACCAGCGACTTGGTAAGGGCAATGGCCTTGGGATGGCGCATGATCAGCACCTCACCACCGGCCATCAACATACAGGATGCGGTAATCGCCTCCATCAGGACACCGCGCTGCTCCTGGTCACCGAGCAAGGCATCGGTGGGAAGCTTGGTTTCCTTGGCCTTCCATACCTCGCGACCGAGATTGCAGATAAAGGGCACCTGCAGCTTCTCATCCTTCTGGGTAAGAGCGGCAAGACGGATACGCTCCATGACCGAGTAGGTGTACTCGATGCCGTATCCAAGCGCGCCGATGGAAGGATCGATGAGCACGGTGTCGAGGTTGACGCCCATGTTCTCGAGGAGGATGTTGAGCTGCTTGGCAAGGTTGACGTCGATGGGCGATGAGGCGACCATCGGATGCTGGAAGGCCATGGCGGTGGCGCCGATGGAGCGGTAGTTGGCATCGGAAAGCGGGGCCAGACAAACCTTCTTGTCGCCGATCATGGCGGTCACTTCACGCAGGGTCTCGGTATCCTTCTCGGCGTTGCCGCAACCCCAAATGATCACCGGCACGTCAACGGCATTGATGATACCGGCCGCTACCTTGGCGGCCTCGGATGCCGAACGGTTCATGCCGTTGGGATCGGTGCTGACCATGGAAACACAGAGCGCCTCGGCGCCGAACTCGTTGACGCACTTCTTTGCCCAGGCCACCTGATCGTCCATGACATCGGCAAAATGCGCGGCCAAGGGCTCGGGCCATTCCTCGGGCCGGGTGTCGGGGATATCCATGGCAATGATCGGCCGGCGCGGCATGTCACCCTCGAAGAGATGGTACGGTAAGGAACTGGCGCCGCCGACGGTAAGGGCGTTGCCGCCATTGCCGATCACGGACTCACGGATATTGCCGGTGTAGGCGTTGGTGTAATGATCGGCCGGTACCTTGCTGGCCCGGTCGGCAAGCTTGGTGGTTTCGATGGCAAGTTCCGCCGCGGTGACAGAGCCGGTGGACACGGGAGCCGCTGCCTTCTTGGGCTCGGCAGCAGGCTTGGCTGCGGCGGCCTTCGCGGCCTCAGCCGCCTTGGCTTCGGCAGCCTTCTTGGCCTCATCTGCAGCCTTCGCTTCAGCTGCCTGTTTCGCCTCAGCGGCGGCCTTGGCCTCGGCAGCCTTCTTGGCGCTGTCATCTGCCGCAGGTGCGGCGGGTGCCGGAGGTGCGGCAGGAGCAGCGGGCGCCTTGGCAACCGGAGCGGGAGCGGAACCCACCTGCGGATCACGCTTCAGGATCAATTCGGCGCCGGCAAACTTGGAAACCGCCTCGAATTGATCATCAGTCAGATTGAGCATCTTCTTCAACGACTCAAGTCCGAGCCGCACCGACTCCAACGCCATTTGACGTTCTTTTTCATTCATTTCGTCTTCTCCCGCATCAGCAATTTGATCTGCGTCGGAAGGAGCAGCAAGCATCTCTTTTGCTTTCTCCCTGGCCGCAGCGATAATCTTTCTGGCTTCATCCTTGGCCTCGGCCAGGACGCACTGTGCATCGGCACCAACGGCACCGGAACGCACCACAATGGTTTCGGAACGTACCCCGGCCGCCATCGGTTCTTCCTCAAGGGTCGGACGCGCGGCAAGGCCTGCGCGGCTGACGATCTCGGGGACAGCGCTTTCCCACTCGATGGCCATCACATGCACACCGGATACACCCTTGATCTCCCGAACCTGATTGATGACGTCAACGCAGATGTTGATGCCCTCGTCTTCCATGTCGGTGGCGGACTGCATCCGCTTGATCACATCATCGGTGACATCCATGCCCGGTACGAACTTCTTCATGTAACGGGCCATCCCGAGGGACTTGGGCGGCGTGACACCGGCCAGAATATACACCTTTTCGTCAAGGCCAAGGTCGCGGACCACCTGCATGAACTCGGCGAATTTCTTCACGTTGTAGATGATCTGGGTCTGCACGAAGTCGGCCCCGCCAGCGACCTTTTTGCCAAGCCGCTGCGCGCGGAAGGCCGGGGTCGGGCCGGCAAAGGGGTTGGCGGCGGCACCCAGGAAGAGTCGCGGTTCGTTGGCCTTGATTGCCTCGCCGCACTGGAACCGTTTATCATCCCGCATCCCCTTCATCATCGTCAGGAGCTGGATGGAATCCATATCGAAAACGCCCTTGGAGCCGGGATGATTTCCAAATTTCTGGTGATCGCCGGTGAGGCAGAGCAAATTCTTCAATCCCAGGGCAGCGGCCCCGAGGATATCACTCTGCATGCCGATCCGGTTCCGATCGCGGCAGGTCATCTGAATGACCGGCTCAACCCCTTCCGAATAGGTAATGAGGCCTGCGCCAATGCTTGACATCCGCACAATCGCGGTCTGGCAATCGGTGATGTTGACGGCATCGACATGCCCTCTGAGTATGCGCGCCTTTTCCCGAACTACTTCCGGATCACCATTCTTGGGAGGACCAAGCTCACCGGTAACGGCAAAATGGCCACCGGTTAAAACCCGTTCTAAACGACTACCCGATTTCATCGTGCATCCTTATGTGAAAGCTTGCTGATTATGGTCAGTCTAAAACCTGCTTACTTATGACCCTGGCAACCGGTGTTGGGAACCCCAGCACCGAGATCGCGGCGCATATCCATATCAAAGAGTACGCGATCCTTCTTCTTGTTGATGCCCAGGGCCTCACGCTTGGAATCGATAGCCGCGATCATCAGACGGGCGATCTCCAAAGGCTCCTTGGCGACGTTCCAGTGGGCACCCAACGGTCCCATCAACCCTTCAAGCAGGTAATTGTTGAATTCCTTGGCGCCGAAGGTCGGCAGGTCTTGGAACACTACCTGGGCACCGCTGGCCACAAAGTACTGGCCGATGGCGACCGCCTTCTCGCTCATCCACAGAGGTGCGGTACCGATGGCCGGCAGGTCGCTTATGTCGTCGCCCAGGCCACCCTGTTTGACCATCTGGGTGGCGGCGATAAGAATCCGGCTATTGTCAACGCAGGAGCCCATGTGGAGCACCGGCGGCATACCTACCGTCTCGCAGACCTCGCGCAGGGAGTCGCCGCAGTATTTGGCCGCCTCCGGGTTGGCCAGTCCGGCCCGGCCCAATGCAGTTGCGGCACAGCCGGTGGCAAGCACCAGTACGTTGTTCTTGAGAAGTTCACGGGCAATGACCTCGTGGCCGTCGTCGGATAGATGGAAATTGTCGCAACCGACGATGGCGGCTACACCACGGATCCGGCCATTGATGATGTTGTCGTTGAGCGGCCGGTAGCTGGCGCGGAAGGAGCCGCCAAGCATGTAGTTGATGGTCTCATGACTGAAGCCGACCACCACGTCGACCTTCTGTTCCTTGGGGATGAAGAACTTGCCGCGTTTTTTGAAATTCATGATGGCCTTGGTAAGGATGCCCTTCGCGGATTCGATGGCGGCTTCTTCTTCAAACTGGATGTGGGTTGCACCCTCCATCTTGGCACGGTAGTTGGTGGTGATGATGTCGGTGTGGAAGTTTTTGGCCACCTCCACCAACGACTGCATGATACACTGCACATCGCCAACCATGGCTTCGACGGCGCCGGTGGAAAGAACGATCTCCTGCTGCACGAAGCCGGCGGCGACAGGAATGCCGCGGCGCATGAGGATCTCGTTACCGGTACAGCAGACACCGACCAGGTTGATCCCCTTGGCGCCCTGCTTCTTGGCCAAGTCGATCATGTCCTTTTCCAGAGCCGCGATACAGAGGGACTCGGCCAGCAAAGGCTCATGGCCATGCACACAGATGTTGACCTGATCGGGTTTGAGCACCCCGAGATCAACGACGGCGCGTCGGGGCACCGGGGTGCCGAACATGATATCGGTGAGTTCGGTGGAAAGCATGGAAGAGCCCCAGCCGTCGGCAAGTGCGCAACGAGAGGCCTGCAGCATGATGTTCTTGTAATCCTGATCGACGCCCATATGGGTGCGATGCATCATTTCGACAACCTCGCGGTCGATGCCGCGGGGCGCGATATTGAGCTTCTTCCAGATTGCCTGACGTTTGGGAACGGCACGCTTGAGCATGGAGATGGGTTCGTTGTCCTGCTTGCCGAACTCAGCCAGGGCCCTCTCGCCAAGTTCGATGGCGATCTCCTTGGTCTCGCGGCCCTCGGTCACGATGCCGAACACCTCTGCCAACGCCTTGAGTTTCACGACGTCCTTGATCTGATGGGGGCCGTGTCCCTTGGCGGTTTCCAGGAAGCCACGAACCATCTCCCGGGCATGGTCGGTGTGAGCGGCCGTACCGGAAGCCACCACCCGGGCGAAATTTCTTGCCGCCACAGTGTCGGCGGTGGCGCCACAGACGCCGATCATTTCCTCGACGCCGTCGATGATCTGACAGGGACCCATGTTGCAGTTCCGGCAACATGTTCCGCCGGATCCGAAAAGACATGCGGAAGTGCCACGAGCCTTGATACGGTCATAAGCGGTCTTGACCCCCTTGGCGATATCCTGGGCAAGAACCTGCTTGGAGGAAGGACAGGTAATATCAGCGCAACCTTCACATCCGTTTCGTTTGACAGCCATTATTCCACCTCTAATGTTATCGGTTGCCGGAAAGTTTCTCGTCTCGCCGGCCTTATAATAGTAACTGGATCGTTACGCCGTTACACAAGACCGGCAGCCTGCTTTGCGGCCTGTACGGTATTCTTCATCAGCATGGTGATGGTCATCGGGCCAACGCCGCCCGGCACCGGGGTGATATAGGAGGCCTTCTCCTTGACCGCCTCGAAATCCACATCGCCGGCAAGAATGGCCTTGCCTGATTCGCTCATGCCGATACGGTTAACACCGACATCGATGATGACCACGCCGTCCTTGACCATGTCGGCGGTTACCAGCTTGGGCACCCCGACTGCGGCGATGATGATATCGGCACGCTTGGTGTGCTCTTCGGTGTTCTTGGTGCGGGTATGGCAAAGAGTGATGGTGGCATTGCCGGCCGCGCGCTTCTGCAACATCAGGTTGGCAATGGGCTTACCGACGATGTTGCTGCGCCCCAGCACCACGACCTCGGCACCGCTGGTTTGAACACCGCTGCGGCTCAGCAGTTCAAGGATACCATGGGGGGTACAGGGAAGGAAGCACTGCTCGCCCAAAACCATCTTGCCGACATTGACGGGATGGAAGCCGTCGACATCCTTGTCGGGGTTGATGGCGTAAAGCACCTTCGCCTCGTTGATATGCTTGGGAAGCGGCAACTGGACAAGAATGCCGTTGATCTTGGGGTCGTTGTTGTACTGATCGACCAGGGCAAGCAAATCTGCCTCGGTGGTGTCGGCGGGCAGGGTTTTCTGCTCGGAATAGATGCCCAGGGCATGCGCGGTCTTGTTCTTCGCGGTCACGTATGACTGAGAGGCAGGGTCCTCGCCGACCAGAATGGTCACCAGGCCGGGAACGATACCGTGCTTATCCTTAAGTTCGGTTACCTCAACCTTCAGTTCTTCGCGAATAGCCTTGGCTGTTTCAACACCGCTGATAATCTTGGCGCTCATGCAACTTCTCCTTATATAAAAAAGTTATCGTAATCTGTTTAACTTAAAAGTCGCCCCTTTCCCTCGCCCGCAACCCAGCCGCCATCCTATTTTCAGGCATAACTATCCGGTAGAATCTAACCTTTTGAATCTATTAGACCTTGATTGCTGTGCAGCAAGGCACAGAGAGGACACACGGCCGGAAATGGAATCAAATTAAATAACGAATTATCAGCCATCTTTCAAGGTTATTTTGCCCAAGACAGGGAAAATAATCAGGCACAAAGCCTACGAAAGCCGTCGCTTGAAAAAACGCAATGTGAATTAATAATCGCAATTTGGAATAAAAAGAAGACGAAACAGGAAGGAAGACAAGAAACAGGATACCGCAAATTAGCTCTCTGCGCCGGGCCGCATGCGGTCATTGGCAAGCTTGACAATAATGCCGTTGGCATGGCTGAGGCGCCCGACCAGGGTCTTGAAAAGATGCCGCGCGACATCGGGATATTTCTCAATGACCTCCATCAGCTTATCGCCGGGGAAACGCTTGATCTTGCAACGACCCTTGGAGACGATGGAGGCGGATCGTGGTTCCCCGGAGATGGCGGACATTTCACCGAAATATTCTTCCGGCTGGGTTATCTCGGCAATCTTCTTGCCGTCTTTCACCACCATCACCGCGCCGTTGACGAGCTTAAAGAAGTCCTTATCGGTATTGCCCTGGCGGATGATGAAGTCCCCGTCCTGGTACTCCTCGATATCGGGATGAACGAGATACGCCGGCAGGCTCTCCTCGGTGACCACGGTCCGCTTCAGCACCTCTTCGATGGAGGTGACCCCTTCCCGGATCTTTTGCAGCCCCGCCTCGCGGAGGGTGGTCATCCCCTCCTGAACGGCAATCTTGCGGAGCTGATCCTCAGGCACCTCGGCGCTGATCGCCTTGGCCACCTCATCGGTCACCTCCATCAATTCAAATAGACCGACCCGCCCCTTGTAGCCGCCACCCTTGCAGACCTGGCACCCCACCGGCCCATAGATCACCAGATCGTCGATCTCGTCCTCCTTGAAACCCATGCCGATCAGCTCCTCGGCCGGTGGCTTGACCGACAGGGGCTTCTTGCACTGGGCGCAGAGGCGGCGACCCAACCGCTGGGAGAGCACCATGGTCACCGCCGAGGCGACCATGAAGGATGGGATGCCGATATCGATCAGACGGCCGATGGTGGCGGGGCAATCGTTGGTATGCAGGGTTGAAAAAACAAGATGGCCGGTCATCGCCGCCTTGATGGCGACCTCGGCAGTTTCCATATCGCGAATCTCGCCGACCATGATGATATCGGGGTCCTGTCGCAAGAAGGCCTTGAGTGCCTTAGCAAAGGTCATCCCGACCTCGTTCTTGACATTGACCTGGTTGATGCCCTTGAAGTTGAACTCCACCGGGTCCTCGGCGGTGAGGATCTTGATGTCCTCGCTGTTCAGAGAGTTCAATACCGAATAGAGGGTAACGGTTTTACCGCTACCGGTGGGACCGGTTACCAGCAGCAGGCCCTGCGGACGATAGATACAGCGCTTGAGCATCTCAAAGGTCTTCTCTTCAAACCCCAGTTTGGTGAGATCGACGTTCAGGGACGCCTTGTCGAGAATACGGAGAACGATGGATTCACCGAACAGGGTCGGCAGCGAGGAAACCCGGAAATCAACCGCCCGGTTCCGGGAGAGCTTGATGCGGATACGGCCGTCCTGGGGTACGCGGCGCTCGGTGATGTCGAGATCGGCCATGATCTTGATCCGCGAGTTCAGGGCATTCTTGATGGTCAACGGCAGATTCATCGACTTATACAGGGAGCCGTCGAGACGATAGCGTACCTGTAGCGACTTTTCGTAGGGCTCGATGTGGATATCACTGACCCCGTCGTTCACGGCCTTGATCAGGATACCGTTGACCAGCTTGATGATGGGCGCGTCGGTGGCGGAATAAGTCTCGCGCGCGGCCTCCTCTTCTTCGCCGATGCCAATCTCATAATCCTCGGCAACCTCGGAGGCCAGGGCGCCGAAGTCGTCGATATGAACTACCGGCTCGTCTTCTTCAGCACTCTCATCCTTGGCCGGGAAGTAACTCTGGTATTCCTCGTCGCTGATCCCGTAATGCTTCTTGTAGGCATCGACAATATCCTTTTCCGTCGACACACATACCGACAAGCCCATCTTGATATCGGTCTGCAGGGCCTCGACCTCGGCGGTATTGGTCGGCTCGGCCATGGTAATGCGCAGCGATTTCCCCACCACCTTCAGCGGGAATGCCATGTATTTCTTGGCAACCTCGTAGGGCATGATCTCCAGAGCCTCCTTGCTGGCAGGTTCTCTGTCGATGTTGACGGCTGGGTAATTGTGCAGACGGCTCAGGACGTTGACAATGGTATCGGGCTCGACGTAGCCGAGTTTGAGCAGGATATGACTCAGGCGCCCCTTGTTCTTTTTTTGATAGGCGACGGCCTGATCAAGCTGGGTGCTGTTGATCTGCCCCTCCTTACGCAGCATTTCGCCGATACGGAGCAGTCCGGCACCTGATTGATCCTTGACGGAGGTTCGCAGGCTGGATTTTTGTGAGGGAGGAGGGGAAGCCATGGATACCTTGATTTATCTAAATTCAGGCGTAGATCAGTCCTGAACAGCACCGTTTAATGATGAATACGATGCAATAAATTCGTTGTTTGTGTTGAATGACCGGTCAATGCCAAAAACCTGCCGATCGATTCAAAAATGCTTAATATCAAAATGTTTACAACAAGTTTACCTGACCTGACAACAGAAATCGGGCCGACAAAGAAAAAGAGGCGTTCGGACAACCTACTCCCCGGACGCCTCTGCAGGCATAATCAAGCAGAACATATAATCGACGGCAGCTTAGTGGTTGAGCTTAGAATACACCACTCACCCACCGGTTGTTTCCCCTGCTTACACCAAAAAAAAAACACTGATCAATGGACGCGCGTCCATTGATCAGTGTTCGATGAAAAGATACGTCAACAGCGGTTAGAACAAGCCGGAAACCTTGCCGTTGGTCGGATCGACGTCGATGCGACGGAAGGCGGGGTTGGAGCTGGTGCCAGGCATCAGGCTGATCGTTCCCGCACAAGGGCAGAGGAACTTGGCGCCGGAGTAGATCAACACGTCGCGCACCGGCAGACGCCACCCCTTGGGCACGCCCTTCAAGGTCGGATCATGGGAGAGGCTCAGGTGGCTCTTGACCATCATGGTGGCATAGTCGGCGTACTGGGGATCGTTCTCCAGCATCTTGGCCTTGGCCAGAGCCTCGGGAGACCAATCAACACCGTCACCGCCGTATACCTCTTTGGTGATCATCTCAACCCGGTCGCGCAGTTTCATCTCCAGCGGATAGAGGAACTTGAAGTCGTTCTTCTCGTTGCAGGCATCGATAACCGCATCGGCGAACTCGAGCGCACCGTCGCCGCCCAGTTCCCAGTGCTTGGATTCGGCGCAACGAGCACCGGCAGCCTCGGCGATGCGGCGAACAACCTTACACTCAGCATCGGTATCCGAATAGAAGCGATTGATGCAGACCACCGGGTTGATGCCGGCCTTGCGGATAACGTTGATCAGGTGGACCATGTTCTCGCAGCCCTTCTCGACCAGTTCGATATTCTCCTTGGTGTAGGCGTCGTCCAGCGGTTTGCCGGGCACGACCTTGGGACCGCCGCCGTGCATCTTGAGCGCCCGGATGGTCGCGGTGAGAACGGAAACGTGGGGTTTCAGGCCGGAGTAACGGCACTTGACGTTCCAGAACTTCTCGAAGCCGATATCGGCGGCAAAGCCGGACTCGGTGATGTTGTAATCAAACAGTTTCAGGGCAACCCGGTCGGCGATGATGGAAGACTGGCCGACGGCGATGTTGGCAAACGGTCCGGCGTGAACCAGACAGGGGTTGTACTCCGCGGTACACATCAGGGTCGGGTTGATGGTGTTGCGCATGAAGGCTGCCATCGCGTTGCCGACTTCCAGATCACGGCAGGTAACCGGCTTGCCGCTCTTATCGAAAGCCACGGTGATGTTATTGATCCGCTCCTTCAAATCCGCCAGATCGGTGGCGATGGAGAGGATGGCCATCAACTCGGAGCCCACGGCGATACCGAACTTGGACTGCATGGTAAAGCCGTCGGTACGTCCGCCAAGGCCGATAACGATGTTCCGCAGGGCCTGGGCGCAGAAGTCGATGATCCAGCCGAATTCAACCCGGGTGGGGTCGATGTCGAGACGACGCATGCCGGTCAGACGGGCCAACTGCTCATCGTTGTAATTCCGCTCATGCTGCATGCGGGCGGTCAGGGCCACCATGCCCAGGTTGTGGGCGTTCATGATGTCGTTGATATCACCGGTAAGGCCGAGGGAGAACTCGGTCATCGGGATGAGCAGGGAGTTGCCGCCGCCTGCCGCCGTACCCTTGACATTCATGGTCGGGCCGCCGGAGGGCTGACGCAGGGCGCCGCCAACGTTCATCCCGCGCTTGCCGAGACCTTCCATCAAGCCGCAGGAGGTGGTGGACTTGCCCTCGCCCAGCGGGGTCGGGGTAATCGCGGTAACCTCGATGTACTTGCCATCGGGCTTGTCTTTGAGGCGATTCATAATCTTAAGGAAATCGAGCTTGGCCAACCTGCCCATGGGGAGGATTTCGTCGTGCTCAAGGCCCAATTTGTCACGCCATTCCTCGGGGGTGGGCATGTTCTTTTCGGCAGCCTCAGAAATCTGCCAATCTGCCATTTTCACAGCATCAAATGCCATTTCTTTCTCCTCCTTCTTTCTTTTTTGTTAAGAGTTTACAAAACATTAAAAAAATTATGGTTCAAAACGATGAATTTCTGATGAAACACTTCATGCAATCAAGACATCGGCAAGCGACCTACTCAATTCGCGGAACTGAGCAGGGTAAAGGCGGCTAAATGCATGCACCAACGGAATCATCACCTCGCGCATGGAAGGTTCCGCAGCCGGGGTGGTGCGGAGCCGGAAGATATGTGCCCACTCGATGAGGTTGGCAAAAACGATCAGTTCCGTCTTGCAGGAGTTGGGCAGTACGGTGCGCGCCGCTTGCGGCGATGCGGTTTCCAGAAGTTGCAGGTAGATCTTTTCGGTATCTTTCATTGCCTGTTCCCAGAGGCGATATTCCGCGCTCCCCTCCTCAAAGAACATGGGCTTGATAAAGGTGACCTCGCTGCCGAACTTGTCCTCGCTGTAGCGGCAATACCGCTGACTCTCCTGCAAGAAGGAACAGGGTCGGTGGCGGACGATCTCATGGGTAACCGCTCGGTTGGTGATGAACTTCACCGCCAGATACCTGTGCTTGGCGACAAGATCGGCGGGAAGTGCGTCCACCTCGGCAAGGGAGAGCTTCTCGATCTCAACCCCGGATTGGGGTACCACCCCACGCTTGGGTACCAAATCCTCGAAGAAAAGCGGATGCCGCTGGGCCAGGAAACCGATGATCGCCTTGACCAGTTTGACCCCGCCTTGGTCCTGATACAATTCGCGAAAGGCCCGTACGCTGCCAGTGAGCAGCAGTTCCTTTTTCGACGGCCGGTCGACCTGCAGGAATTTGGGGAGGACGGCAAAAAACTGGCCGATAACCGTTTCGCTATCAACCACAACTTTCAACGTAACCACGGCCATTTCGGCTACAGAATTGTGACCATGCTTTAATATTCTCCGAATAAAGGGCTCAGCCGAGGCCTCGGTGATCTTGTCTTCGCTCTTGTAGCAGATACGTCCGCACGCCTCGATGCGAATGGCGAGGGACTGTTGGTCCAGATCTGCAAGTATTTCAAATGACGGCGCGACGACTTTCATGAATTCTCCCTAGCAAGAATGAAATCCGAGGGGTTAGGCGCAGCTGCACTTGCACTTGCCGCCGCCCACCTTTCCGGCATGTTCGCCCTTCCAAAACGGCGACAGCTCGCGGAGATTGGCGATAATCGGCGGCAACTTCTCGAGGATATAGTCCACCTCCGCCTCGGTATTGTAAACGCTGAGGCTGAAACGGATGGAGCCGTGGGCGGCGGTAAAGGGCACCCCCATGGCACGCAACACGTGCGACGGCTCCAGCGACCCAGAGGTACAGGCGGAGCCAGAGGAGGCACAGATACCGAAACGGTCGAGATGGAGAAGGATCGCTTCACCCTCCACATACTCGAAGCTGATATTGGAGGTATTGGGCAACCGCGCAGTCTTATGGCCGTTCAGGATGGAGTTGGGAATGGCGGCAAGCAACCCCTCTTCAAGTCGGTCGCGCAGCGCCCGAACCCGGGTGTTTTCCTCTGCCATCTTTTGGGCGGCCATCGCGCAGGCCTTGCCCAGACCGACGATCGCCGCGACGTTCTCGGTGCCGCCGCGTCGGCCGTGCTCCTGATGGCCGCCGATCATAAAGGGCACGAACGGGGTTCCCTTGCGCACATAAAGAACGCCGATACCCTTGGGGGCGTGAAGCTTGTGGCCGGAGATGGAGAGAAAATCCACCGGCACCTTGGCCAGATCGATAGCAATCTTGCCCACCGCCTGGACGGCGTCGGTGTGGAATAGGATACCGCGGGCCTTGGCGATTTCGGCCATCTCGGCGATGGGGAAAATGACGCCGGTCTCGTTGTTGGCCCACATGACGCTGACGATGGCGGTTTCGTCGGTGAGGCTCTCCTCGTACTGCTTGAGGTCGATGGTGCCGTCAGCGGCCACCGGCAACATGGTCACCTTATGTTTGTGGCCGGTGAGTTTGTCGAGATGCTCGCAGAGATTCTTCACCGCCGGATGCTCCACCCGGGTGGTGACGATATGACGCTTTTCGGGAAAGGACTGCAGGGCGGAGAGGATGGCGGTGGAGTCGCTCTCGGTGCCACAGCTGGTGAAAACCAGTTCTTCGCTGTCGGCGCCGATCAACACCGCAATCTGTTTCCTGGCCGCGGCAACCTTGCCGCCCACCTGGCCGCCGAAGGTGTGCATGCTGGAAGGATTCCCGTACAACTCCGAAAAATACGGAAGCATGACCTCCAGCACCTCCGGCGCGACCCGGGTGGTGGCGTTGTTGTCCATATAGACAACCATGTTGTTGCCGCTCATCCCTTCTCCTCCTCGACGACCAATGTGGAGAGTACCTGCTCGCGCAATTTCTTTTCTACATACTCTTTCAATGTTGTCTGTGATTTTTTACAGGTGCCGCACGCACCTCTGAGCGAAACGAGTACGAAATCTCCGTCCACATCGATCAACTCGATGTCGCCGCCATCCTTGCGAAGGGCCGGGCGGATCTCCCGCTCCAGCACATCCTCAATCAGTTTGATCTTCTGAATATTGGTCAGCCGCTTGGGCTTGTCTTCAACCTTCGTTTCCTGCCGCAAATCCGCGCGTACTTCCAGGATCAACTCGAGCAGCCGGTCGTGACATTTTCCGCAGCCACCGCCGGCCTTGGTAAAGTTGGTCACCTCTTCGACGGTGCGGAGATTACTCTCCTGCACGGCGCGGCGCACTTCGAGGTCGGTCACCCCGAAACATTCGCAAACCACCTCGCCCTGCGCCATCGGAATAGGAATTCCGCGGTAATTGGCAATGGCGGCTTCAAGCGCCTCGCGGCCCATCACCGAGCAGTGCATCTTCTCCTTGGGCAAACCGCCAAGATATTCGGCAATATCCTCGTTGGTGATTTTTTCAGCCTCGGCCAGGGTCAACCCCTTGACCATCTCGGTGAGAGCCGATGACGAGGCGATGGCGCTGGCACAACCGAAGGTCTTGAATTTGGCGTCAGCAATCCGGCCGTTTTCATCCAGTGAAAAGGTGAGGGTCAGGGCATCACCACAAGCAAGGGAACCAACCTCGCCCACCCCGGCAGGATTTTTGACTGCGCCGACATTGCGAGGATTCAAGAAGTGA
>JAOUHH010000189.1 GCA_029865195.1 Desulfobulbaceae bacterium | reverse complement strand
CCCCGATTTTCAAAGCCTGAAGACGGATGGTGATGGTCCCGGCCGGGGTGAATTTGATGGCGTTGCTGAGCAAATTGGCGATGATCTGCCGAATACGGCCGGGGTCGCCGAGCAGGGATGCCGGCACCCGGTCGTCAATCTCGGTGGTGATGGTCAATTGCTTCTTCTCGCTCGACTCGGCAAAGAGGGCGGTCAGGCCGGCGACGGTTTTCCGAAGATCAAAGGGAATCTGTTCCAACTCCAGTTTGCCGGCCTCAATCTTGGAAAAATCGAGAATATCGTTGAGAATGGCAAGCAGCCCTTGTGCCGAGGCATGGCTTATCGAGGCATATTCCTTTTGGGTCGAATCTAGTGGGGTCTGAAGAAGGAGCTGCAGGGTGCCGAGAATGCCGTTCATGGGGGTGCGGATCTCGTGGCTCATATTGGCGAGGAACTCGCTTTTGGCCAGACTGGCCGCCTCCACCCGCTCCTTGGCCAGGAGCAGCTTCTCCTCCGCGGCCTGCCGCTGCCCTATTTCAACAAGCAAATCCCGGTTCAACGCTTCGTTGAAGAAACGCATTTCCAGGGCCGAGACCAGGGCCTGATGCATCTTCCCGGCTGACTTGAGCAGCATGAAGATATAGAGCAGCAGTGCCAGGGTCAGCACAGCATAGATTTCTCCCCCCTCAAGAAAAATTTGCGTCGTCAAGGGCAGCAATGCCGCCAGGATATAGCAGCGGAAAAGCTTGATGTCGGCGGCGAGGATTGGCACCGCACCGGCAGTCAGACCGGCGACAAGAAAGGTCATGGCCAGCTGATGGAGAGGTGAGCCGGCGGGGAAAAGCAGCAGATTGCCGCAGCCCCAGCCGACCCCGAAGAGGACCACGGTAACGGCATAAGGCCTGTACAAAAGGGATACCGCCGCCTCGATTGAGGCAAGGCGAGCACGACGGTACCGGACAAAGAAGGCAAGACGCAGAACCAACAGCACGGACATGGCGACGAACCAACCGACCAGGACCCCGGCAGGTGCGTGGTGGCGGAGAACAAAGGCCAGGGCCGAAGCCAGGGCATAACCGGCCAGGGAGGCCGCGCCGGCGCCGTCAAGGATCATCACCGCCAACTCCTGCGTGACGAGCGGGCGGGGGGAGGATCCTTTCGGTTCCGTAGCGTGGGGAGTCGGTGTGGAAAGAGCCATCGGGCCTGTCGTTTGGGTGCCTGTGAACAAAAAGTGTCGCTGTAAGCGATCAACCTAAAACGCCGGCCCCTGGGCGTCAAGTTGTTTTGGCGGCTTAACGGCGCCTGGGTTTAACACGGGCGGTGGCCGTGGCTGACCAGGGGTCGTCGGGCCAGTGGTGTTTGGGGTAGCGGCCGGCCAGTTCCTTCTTGACCTCGGGGTAGGTACGGTCCCAGAACCCGCGCAGATCCCGGGTTACCTGCATGGGCCGCCGGGCCGGAGAGAGGAGATGCAGCAGCACCTGTATTGCTCCCCGGCAAACGGTGGGGGTGTCGGCCAGACCGAACAACTCCTGGAGCCGCACCGCCAGCACCGGCGGCTCACCGGGGCTGTACTGTAGCCGCACCCGCGAGCCGCTGGGCACCAAGAGGTGGGTGGGGGCGTCGGCGTCCAGTTGTTGCCGACGCGGCCAGTCGAGCAGGCCGAGGAGGATCTCGGCCAGATTGAGCTGCTGCAACTGCTCGCGGCGGCTGATCCGGTCGAGCCAGGGGGCAAGCCAATCACCGATGGTGGCGAGCAGGGCCGCGTCGCTTACATCAGGCCAGTTGTCGCCGGGCCGCCAGGCGCTGAGGCACAGGATGCGCGCCTGCAATTCGCGGGCGGCGGTGTCCCAGGGCAGGCAGGTGATCCCCATCCGGCGGATGCCCTCTTCCATGGCGATCCGGATGTCGGTCGGGTCCGGGTTATTCAGGGGGGATTCGGCAAGGAGCAGGCTGCCCAAGGTGCGCCGGTTGCTGGCGATGACCGCCTCTTTTTTCTCGTCCCAGCAAATCTCCTGCCGCTGGCGGATGCGCTGCGCATGGAGCTCTTCGATCTCCGGCAAGGTTACCTGAGCGGCGAGATAGATCTTGCCCTCGCTTACCCCGGCGTCCAGATGCGCGGCCACCAGCCAGGGGTTGCGGCACAGGGGATCATGATCGCGCAGCCTGGCGGCGCGGCCGTTGGCAAGGAGATAGACGGGGTTGTTGTTCGACCGCTGGCGGCCGATCCGGTCGGGATATGCCAGGGAAAGAAGCGCGCCGGGCGAGCAGGCCTGGCCCTTCCCGTTGCCGGATGCGGGCAGCAGCCGCAACCATTGCGCAGCCGCCTGCAGGATACGGCGGCAGCTATCCGGGTCGCCGCCCATGGCGCGCGTGGCCGCCGGGCCGTCCGCCTCGAAGATACGGAGAAGGCGCAAACGCTCGTCGATATCGGCGCTGGGGCTGTTTTTAAGGGGGTCGCGTTCGGAGAGAAGTGCTGCCAGTCGACAGGCGTTGTCGGCCTCGCCGTTGCGGGCGGCCGCCACCAGCATATGGGCCAGTCGGGGATGGAGGGGCAGCCGGGCCATCTCCCTGCCGACGGCGGTGATATTGCCCCGCTGATCCAGCGCCGCCAACTCGCTGAGGATACCCCGGGCCTGCGCCAGCGCGCTGGCCGGCGGCGGGTCCGGCCAGTGCAGCGCAGCCGCGTCGCTCACCCCCCACTGCGCCAGCTGCAGGGCGAGCGGGGTAAGGTCGGTTTCAAGGATCTCCGGGGCCAGATGCGGGACCAGCCCCTGCTGGGTGTGCAGACTCCAGAGCCGATAACAGACGCCTGGGCCGGTGCGGCCCGCCCTCCCCGCCCGCTGCTCGGCCGAGGCCTTGGAGGTGCGGATGGTCTGGAGGCGGCTCAGGCCCGAGTTGGCGTCGAACTGCGGCCGCCGCGCCCAACCGGTGTCGATGACGGTGGTGACGCCTTCGATGGTGAGGCTGGTTTCGGCGATGGAGGTGGCGAGAACCACCCGCCGGCGGCCCGCCGGGTCGGGGAGGATCGCCGCGTTTTGCGCCTTGAGGGGCAGATCGCCATAGAGAGGGTGGACCTGCAGGGCATGCTCGCCGGCGAGGGCAGCCAGGGCGCTCGCGACCCTGCGGATCTCGCCGCCGCCCGGCAGAAAGACCAGGATATCGCCGGACTCCTCGGCAATGGCGGTGCGGATGCCGTTGACCGCCAGCTCGACGATGCCTTCCGGGCGGTCGCGGTCGAGATAGCGAACCTCCACCGGAAAGGACTGCCCGGCGCCGCTGATGTGGGACGCCTCCGGCATCAGGCTGGCGAGGCGTTCCACATCAAGGGTCGCCGACATCACCAGGATCCGGAGATCGTCGCGCAGTCCTTCCTGCACGTCAAGACAGAGGGCCAGGCCGAGGTCGGCGTGCAGGCTGCGCTCGTGAAACTCATCAAAGATCACCAGGCCGACGCCGGCAAGCTCCGGGTCGCCCTGCAGCCGCCGGGTCAGAATCCCCTCGGTGACCACCTCAATACGGGTATTTTTGGATATCCGGTTCTCGAAGCGGACGCGGTAACCAACCGTTTCGCCGACCTTTTCGCCGCGTAATGCCGCCATCCGCGCGGCAGCGGCGCGAGCGGCCAACCGCCGCGGCTCCAGGATCAGGATGGACTTGCCTTGCAGCCAGGGGGCATCGAGCAAGGCGGGCGGGACGCCGGTGGTTTTACCGGAGCCGGGCGGGGCCGAGAGAATCACGCAGTTCCGTTCGGCCAGGGCGGTGGTGAGTTCCGGCAGCACCCCGGTGATGGGCAGCTCGTTCATGGGGCGGAGGCGAGATCATCTTCCTCGCCGGGAGCCTGCCGCAGCAGGGCGAACTGTTTTTTGAGAAAGACCACCTCCGCGGTCAAAGCATCGAGCTGTTGCTGCTGGTCGTAGATAACCTGATGCAACTCCTCGATGGTCTGATCCTGAAACATGACCTTTGTTTCAAGCTCAATCAACCGCTCATCCATGGCCGTTCCTTTTGGGTATTTATGGGTTGAGATTGCCGCGCGCTCCCTACCCGAAAAGAAAAAGGGCGCAGGTTCCGGAGAACCGACGCCCTTTACAAAACCGCGATCGCGGAATCGGCTCAGCCAAGCTCGGTGGCATTGACCGCCGCATCGTAGAAGGCGGTGATCTCATCCTGTTTATCCGACTCCATGATCGCCATCGCGGATCGGGGATGCTGATTGAGGACGCCGGTCACCATGTAGGGGATGAAATAGCCCCAGTCGATCTTCTTGCGCCAGGGCAGGATCTGTTTTTCGATCACCTGGATCAGGGGGCGGACCTTGAATTTCGGATTCTTGAGGAAGGAGAGCAGCAACTCGATGGGGCAGTTGCCGGCGCCGCGGCCGATGCCGTACAGGGTGGCGTCCAGGTAGTTGATGCCGGCGATGATCGAGGTGATGGTGTTGGCGAAGGCCAGCTGCTGGTTGTTATGGGCATGGATGCCGATGGTCTTGCCGGGCAGCGCCTCCATGTATTTCTTGGCCAGGGTCTCGATGTCCTCCTGGTAGAAGCCGCCGAAGCTGTCCACCAGATAGATCACCGGCACCCGGCTCTTGGCCAGATCGCTCAGGGCCTCGTCCAGCTCACGGATGCCGACGGTGGAGACGGCCATCAGGTTGATGGTGGTCTCGTAGCCCTTGTCCATGCAGTGATGGGCCAGATCGATGGCCGCGTCCACCTGGTGGGCGTAACAGGCGACCCGGATCATGTCGAGGGAGCTTTCCGCCTTGGGCAGGATGTCGTCGTAGTCGATGCGGCCGATATCGGCCATCGCCGAGAACTTGATCTTCTTCTCGGACTTGCCGATGATCCGCTGCAGATCCGCTTCGGCGCAGAATTTCCAGGGGCCGACCTCGTCACGGGAGAAGCTCTTCTCCGAGCTCAGATAGCCGATCTCCATGTAATCGACGCCGGCTTCGGTGAGGGCATGATACACCTCGCGGACAAAGTCGTCGTCGAACTGCCATTTATTCATCAAGCCACCGTCGCGGACGGTGCAGTCAATTACCTTGATCTCAGGTCTGAACATGGTGTTTCTCCTCATTGGGCGATGAATCGGGGCGACAAATCAGGCGATTATAAATGATCTTGCCCCGCAAGGCAACGGCCAATGAAGGCCCGGACGTTTTCGGCGAGTTTCCCCACGTCGCGCAAGGCGAGCGCCTCCCTGCCGAACAGGGCGGTACTCACCCCGACCCCCTTGACGCCGGCGGCGAGGTAGTCGGCAAGGTTGGCGATCGATACCCCGCCAACCGCCACCAGCGGCACCTGCTCGAACGGCCCGCGCAGGTCCCGGATATAGGCGGGGCCGCCCATGGCCCCGCAGGGAAAAACCTTGATCATCTCGGCCCCGGCCCGCCAGGCCGCATACACCTCGGTGGGGGTGAGCGCGCCCACCACCACCGGAATCCGGTGCAACTTGGCAAACTCGATCACCGCCAGATCCAGGTTGGGGGTGACCAGAAACATCGCCCCGGCCGCCACTGCCCTCTCGGCCTCGGCCAGCGTACGGATGGTGCCCATCCCCAGCCATTTCCCTTCCGGCACCAAGGACCGGTTGGCGGCAATGATCTCCTCGGCCCGCTCGGTGTTGATGGTCACCTCGATGGCCTGCAGCCCGGCCGCGAAGGCGGC
>JAOUHH010000188.1 GCA_029865195.1 Desulfobulbaceae bacterium | reverse complement strand
CGTTTGAAAGAGGTGTGGGAGGAAACAGCCATGCGGGAGCATGGGTTGCTATCGGCATCTAGGGCGAATAACCCTGTTGATGCTCAAGTGAAGACGTCAGGTGCTGCTCTTGTCAAGGAAAGGGGGGTGGCTTCGCCTTCATCGCAAGGGGCGGTTTCGGGTCAGATGTCATTTTCGGTGTAAGGTAGTTACAGGTTGTGGTTGTTGGTTGTAGTTAAGGCAGTTGGTGTAAGAGGAGGTCGGTATGGATATCAATAATGTAGCCAGTGAAAACAAGGGTGCCGGGGTGTTGGTGGTTCCCTCTCCGGGCGGGCAGAGATCCGATTCGGCGGTACAGGTAAAACCGGTTGCCCCGGTTGAAGATACCGCCAATGGCGCCATGGAAAAGAAGTCACTGCAGGCGCGGCAGCAGAGTCGGGAAATTGTCAGCCGCGAGGAAGCGGCCCGTTACGCGGATGAGATCCAGTCTCGATTGGATAAAATGGGGTCAAACCTGCAGTTTTCCGTCGACGAAAAAACGGAGAGTGTTGTATTCAAGTTTACTTCGAAAGAAGATGGTGAGGTCATCCGCCAGATTCCTTCGGAGGAGATCCTGAATCTCCGGAGCAAGCTTGACGAGTTGTTGGGATTGATCTTCGATAAACGGGTCTAGCCAGTACACTTAACAAGTTTTTTCGTGCTTATATAGAAGCCTTGCCGGCGCCAAAAGGATATGGTGGACCGGGAGGGTTTTTTGCGTTTAAATGCCTGCTCGTGAATGAGTATTAATTTTATATTTTGTTGACCATGGCCGAATAGCGCTCTTCCCCCGCCTTCCGTTCGGCTCATCCACTCGCGTGAATTTTTCCTTGACAATGATCCCCTGCCTATATAATGTTCTCGCCTGTATTTGAGCTATGAATAGTGGTTCATTTTTTCCACAAATTATATTTACAAGGAGATGCAAGTCATGTCGAAATTAGTCGCACCCCACGGTGGTAAAGGTCTGGTCTGCTGCAAATTGCATGGTAGCGAACTGGTTGCCGAGCAGGAGAAAGCTGCCAAATTGAAGAAGATCCAGATCAGCGCCCGCGCCAAGGGTGACTTGATCATGATGGGTATCGGCGGTTTCTCTCCGCTGGACGGCTTCATGACCAAGGCTGACTGGAAAGGCGTTTGCGAGAACTTCACCATGGCCAACGGCACCTTCTGGCCGGTACCCATCACCCTGGATATCTCCAAGGCCGATGCAGCGGCTGTCAACGTCGGCGATGAGATCGCTCTCGAGCGTGACGGCGTCATCTACGCTACCATGAAGGTCAGCGAGAAGTTCGAGATGAGCGATGCCGACAAGAAGTGGGAGTGCGAGAAGGTCTTCAAGGGCAATGGCGAGGAGTCTGCCGACGACAAGTTCTGGGAGATCGCTCTTAAGGATCATCCCGGTGTGCAGATGGTTATGAACCAGAAAGAGGTTAACATCGCCGGTCCGGTAAAGGTTCTCTCCGAGGGCGAGTACCCGAACGAGTATAAGGGTGTTTACCTGACCCCGGCCGAGACCCGTGCCATGTTCGAGGAGCGCGGTTGGAAGGACGTTGCCGCTCTGCAGCTGCGTAACCCCATGCACCGCTCCCATGAGTTCCTGGCCAAGATCGCCATTGAGGTTTGCGACGGTGTTCTGATCCACTCCTTGATCGGTAACCTGAAGAAAGGTGATATCCCCGCCAACGTTCGCGTTAAGGCCATCGACTGCCTGGTTGAGCACTACTTCGTGAAAGACAACGTCATCCAGGCCGGTTACCCCCTGGATATGCGTTACGCGGGTCCTCGTGAGGCCCTGCTCCACGCTACCTTCCGTCAGAACTACGGCATCAACAAGATGATCATCGGTCGTGACCATGCCGGCGTTGGCGACTTCTACGGTTTGTTCGAGGCTCAAGAGATCTTCGATCGCATCCCCACCCCGGCTGATCCGGGCAAGGCTCTGCAGTGCGCTCCGCTCAAGATCGACTGGACCTTCTACTGTCACAAGTGCGACGGTATGGCTTCCCTGCGTACCTGCCCGCATTCCAAGGAAGACCGCGTCGTTCTTTCCGGTACCAAGCTGCGGAAGGCTCTCTCCGAGGGCGCCCCGGTTGTTGACCACTTCGGTCGCGAGGAGGTTCTGGTTATCCTCCGTGAGTACTATGCAGGTCTGACCGAGAAGGTTGAGGTCAAGATGCAGGGTGCCGCTTCCGGCGACAAGATGAAATAAGAATTCTTCATCCTGTACGGAATAAAAAAAAGGAGATGCCTTCGGGCATCTCCTTTTTTTTTATGGGTGCTGAACGCTTACCTGCGCTGGCGGCCGGCCGGTTTTGGCCGGTGAGGCAATATAATCTCAGCGCAGGGTGAGGTTCTTGCCGTCCGGGGTGAAGGTAACCTGGCCTTCCCTGGCCAGCCAGCCCATGGCCGCGTAGATCATCGCTTCGGTGTGGCCGCGCTTCCTGAGGGCATTGACGAGCTCTGAGGCCGCGGTGTCCCCTTTGGCCTTGAGGGTTTGGTACAGATCGCCGGCCAGAAAGCCAAGGTGTCCTTCGACGGACAGCCCGGAGGCCGGGGCGAGCGCGATTTCACGGGCGGGAGCGGTTTTCTTTTTTGCCGCCACGGCATTTTTGGTGCGGCTCACCTTTTCGCCAACCGACTCAAGCAATTCCTCGGCCATCTTTTTGACCTTATTGGTGCTTTTTTCAGCCTGGATCGAGGTTCGCGCCAGGGCCTTGCCCACCTTGATGCTTGTTTCGGTGATGATGTCCTTTTCAGGCTTGGTGCTTGGTTGCGTTTTCTTTTTGGTAGGCTTTGCCGACATGGGTTCTCCCTCTGCAATGGTGTTGCGGTTTTTGTAACGGTCAGTATTTGTTCTCAGTAAATCAGTCTCGGATTGTTGTTGTCAACATCTTCCTTGCATTCTGGCGAGCGGCTTAATATCTTGACTGTTCCGTAATTTATTAGACCGGCAGGGCAGGTGCGTTGCGCTGCTAATACCAAGAAACGAGGGACAATATGCGTCAGTTGCAAGTCGGGCTCGGTGATCGTGCCTATCCCATCTTTATCGGTAAAGGTTTATTGGCCGAGGTGGGCCGGGATCTCGAGAGGCGGTCGGTGGCCAAGCGCTACGTGGTGATTGCCGATGATCGGGTTGCCGCCATCTATGGCGAGCCGCTTCTTGCATCGTTGCGCGCCAGTGGCTTCGCCGTTGAGTTGATCGAATTTCCGCATGGCGAGGGGAGTAAACACCTCGCCACCGTCACCGATCTGGCCAGAAAACTTGCGCAGCACAACGTTGACCGCAAGGATGGGTTGATCGCCTTGGGTGGTGGCGTCACCGGCGATATCACCGGATTCCTTGCCGCCATATACATGCGCGGCATTTCCTTTGTGCAGGTCCCTACCACCTTGCTCGCCCAGGTCGACAGTTCGGTGGGCGGCAAGACCGGGGTTGACATCCCTGAGGGCAAGAATCTGGTCGGTTCTTTCTATCAGCCGCGGGCGGTGTTCATCGACAGCACCGTGCTTGACACCCTGCCGGATGCCGAGCTTTTGAACGGGCTCGCCGAGGTGATCAAGTACAGCGTCATCCATGACCGTGCTTTTTTCGAATACCTCGACTCTCGGCGGGAGGCCATTCTTGCCCGTGATTTGGCCGTCCTCGAAGAGGTGATTGAACGCTGTTGCGCCATCAAGGCGCAGGTGGTGGCGGCTGACGAACGGGAGGCGGATCTGCGCCGGATATTGAATTTCGGCCATACCATCGGCCATGCCGTCGAGGCGGCATCCGACTATACGCTGGCGCATGGCTCGGCGGTGGCTATCGGCATGGTGGCGGTAAGTGATCTGGCCGTACGCAAGGGGCTGTTTTCCGCCGAGGAGGCGTCGCGTCTGCGGGAACTGATCGCGGCCTATGGTTTACCGGTGGCAATTCCGGCCGGCCTCGACCGGGGAAGGATGAAGGCATACCTGAAAACGGATAAAAAATCGGTGGGCGGCCGGCCATTCTTCGTCTTGCCGACCTCCATCGGCACCGTCACCATCTCCGATGATGTCGCGAGCGAATTGGTCGATCAGGTGCTGGCCGGTTGAGTCTGCTGCCGCTCTCGGGGCATTGTTACACCGCGCAGCGGAAGCCGATGATGTTGGACCAGTAATCGGCTTTCTCGATCATTCGATGGCTGATGTGAATCGACTTTCTGGATGACCAGCATCCGCCCTTGAGGATATGGATCTGTTGTTTTCGGTGGTCGGGATGGTTGCCAGGCTGATGAAGAGTTGCGGTCCATTCGTAAACGTTGCCGAGCAGGTCGTAGAGCCCGTAGGGGCTTGCCGATTCGCGTCCGTGGCGGTCCACCGGTGCGGTATCGCCAAGGGCCGACGATTCAAGGTTGCCGAGTTTGGGCAGCCAGGTGTTTCCCCAAGGGAAGAGGCGGTTGTCCGAGCCTCTGGCCGCCGCCTCCCATTCGTCTTCGGTGGGCAGGCGCTTGCCGGCCCAGGCGGCAAAGGCGCGCGCGTCGGCATAGCTTATCTGGACGACGGGGTGGTTGTATTTCCCCTTGATGTGGCTGCCGGGGCCTTGCGGGGAGCGCCAGTTGGCGCCCGCCACCCGCTGTTCCTTGGCACCGTTGCTGACGGTCAGGGTGGTGCGCCCGGAAGTAGGATCGATGCAACTCGTATATCGGCCTTCGCGGACGTAACCGTAACCGTGCTTTTCGGCACTGGTTTCGTAGCCGGTCTCCCTGACAAAGATCTCGAACAGATCGTTGATCACCGGAAACTGCCCCATATAGAATGATTGCAGCATGATCCGCTGTTCCGGCCGTTCGATGGGGCCGGGGTGGCGGCTGCCGACGATATACTGACCGGCGGGAATCTTGATGAATTTCGGCATGAAGCGTTCAAGAAGCTGCGCCACATATTCGTCGTGGGCCTCGGTGAGATATTCGGCCTTTCCGGCCAAGGCCTCTTCCGGTTCGATATATTTCGAGAGTGCCTCCAGCATCTCCGGGCGCCTCTCGGGTGGGAATTCATCAACGCCTCCACCGTCGGCCGGTTGCTCCGCGGCAATGCCTTCCGGTTCCAGATTCTCCTCTGCTGTTTCGACTTCCTCTCCTTCGTCGATTTCGACGATTTCGGCATCGCTCACCGGTTCTGCTGCGTCGGTGTCGAAGTCGTCAACGGTCTCGATCTCGTCCTCCGCGTCGATCTCGACGATCTCGGCATCGCTCACCGGTTCTGCTGCGTCGGTGTCGAAGTCGTCAACGGTCTCGATCTCGTCCTCCGCGTCGATCTCGACGATCTCGGCATCGCCCCCCGGTTCTGCTGCGTCGGTGTCGATGCCGTCAACGGTCTCGATCTCGTCCTCCGCGTCGATCTCGACGATCTCGGCATCGCCCCCCGGTTCTTCTGCGTCGGTGTCGAAGTCGTCAACGGTCTCGATCTCGTCCTCCGCGTCGATCTCGACGATCTCGGCATCGCTCACCGGTTCTGCTGCGTCGGTGTCGAAGTCGTCAACGGTCTCGATCTCGTCCTCCGCGTCGATCTCGACGATCTCGGCATCGCTCACCGGTTCTGCTGCGTCGGTGTCGATGCCGTCAACGGTCTCGATCTCGTCCTCCGCGTCGATCTCGACGATCTCGGCATCGCTCACCGGTTCTGCTGCGTCGGTGTCGAAGTCGTCAACGGTCTCGATCTCGTCCTCCGCGTCGATCT
>JAOUHH010000187.1 GCA_029865195.1 Desulfobulbaceae bacterium | reverse complement strand
ACCGGCCTCGGCACCTATTCGGCAGCCCTGATTGCCAAAACCCAGAACGGAGAAATTACACTCGACACCAGCGTGCCAGGTGAGACAACCGTCACCGTGCTCCTGCCGCTTGCCGAAACAACCGAACATAAAACAGACTCTCTCCCGGCCCCTGCGTAAATTGATTTCGCTGCAAAAATCAGCAGGGTTACTCTCTGTGTACATACGTAAAACGAGGGCGAAACGACGCCAAACCGCTATAAACAGTGGGCCACAGAATCACTGAAGCTTACACAGATATCCATTGTCCGGTTTATTCAATCCGGCAACGCGCCAAGACCGGGAAAACCTTACTGCCCTCCCCGGAGCTTTGCAGTTTGGGCGCAATAATCCCGGCCGACCCCGACCTGAAACGCATGGCCGGCACCGCCACCACCGTTCCGTCAGTCAATTATTAAATAATTAATTGCTTCATGCATATGTTTATGATAGTTTTCCGACATGCGATAACATCCCGCTTTAACTATAAAAAATAATTTACAGAAAAATGAAAGGGGGAAACATGCAGAAAAAGAAACTTATTTCAGCCGTAGCACTTCTCGCCACCTTTACCTGCGCGCCTGCCATGGCCCAAGATGGCGCCAAACCGACCATCGCGCCGCTCTGTGGAAGCTGTCATCAGCCGCAACCGGGAGTAATGATGGGATTTCTCGAAAACATCTCGTTGAAATCAAAAATCATCCAGATGGACATCATGTCCCACAAGGAAGTGGTCAAGTTCACCGACCAGACCTCAGTCAAATACGTTAACGACTTCGCCGACATCAACAATTACAAAACCAAGGGCTTTCAAATCAATTTCAGTGAGAAGAACGGCGAAAAAATCGCCAACGAAATTATCCGTTTCGACATCCTGAAGACCGTCACCACTGAAGAACGGCTCGACAAGGAAACATTCAAGAAGCTGCGCCAGGACCCCAACGTCAAGGTTTTCGACGTCCGGCCGCCGCAGGTTTACCAGATGGCTCACATCCCTGGCGCCGGGATGATCCCGGCCCCGGCCTTTGACAAATTCATCAACAAGCTTCCCGAGGACAAAAACACCCCGATCATCTTCTACGGCGTCGGCGGCTGCCTGAGCCCCACAGCATCCCTCAAAACCAAGAGCCTCGGTTACACCAACGTCAAGATTTACATTGGCGGCTATCCGGACTGGGTGAAAACCGAAACCGGCGTCACCGCGCCCGACTGGGTAAAATCGGCCATCGCCGGGGGTATCCCACATGTCCTGATCGATCTTCGTGACACCGCCGAGGTCGAAAAGGGCCACATCACCGGCGCGGTGGGCATTGAGGGCAGCAAACTCGCCGCCAGCCAGGCAATGTTCCCGGCCAACAAGATGGCACCGATCATCGTCTACGGTCCCGACGCCGCCAAGGCCGCCGAGACCATCCATTCTTGGGGGTACAAGAAGGTACAGGTGATGCCGATGGAATTCGCGGCATGGCAAAGCGCTGGCAACCCGGTGCAGACCGGTGCTACCGCCACCAAAATAGCCTATACCCCGAAACCGAAACCGGGCACCATCTCCGTTGCCGATTTCAAGAACGCCACGGAGCACCCCAGTGACAAGATGGTGATCGTCGATGTCCGCAATCCTGACGAATGTACGGCCGGCAAGGTTGGCGGCTCGATGAACATTCCGGCCGACCTTATCGCCCAGCAGGCACAAGAAATCCCCGCCGGTAAGGAAATCATCCTTTACTGCAATACCGGCGTCCGCGCCGAGATGGCCCACACCGTGCTCGCCCAGATGGGCCGCAACAGCCGCTACCTCGACGCGGTGGTCAACTTCGACCATGGCGCAACGACCATCGAAGAAAAATAAGCGACGATAATCGCGCCATCCGTCCGCAAGCCCTCCGGTTTCTGTCCGGCGGGCTTGCGGTTTTTTTTCACCCTGCCCACACCCATTATTTAAGCAAAAACTTTCCCTATCCGTCCGTCACCACAACATCCCCTTGCGTTCAATCGTACGGGCAGCTACTATTACACCGTACCTTGCCTTATCGATTCAGATTCTCTTTCCAAGGAGTTCACCCATGAAAAAACGTCTTCAACTCATCACCGCCTGTGGTCTTTCCCTGCTGTTGCTCAGCTCCCCATCCTTTGCCGGACGCGGTGGCGGTGGTGGAGGCGGCGGTCATGCAGCGGGCGGCGGCTCTTTTGGTGGCGGCTCCTTCGGCGACGGCTCCTTCGGTCGTGACAGCAACGGCGGCTCCTTTGAAAACAAGTCCCGGGAACGCGAAGAATACCAGCAAAAATATCAGGAAAACGATGATACCTCCCGCCAGGAACGATTCCGTGAACGCAAGGAAAAGGCGGAAAAGGAACGTGAGCGCTTACGCGAACGACGCGAGGAACATCAACGGGATGCCGAGCATGAGGGTGAGCGCATACGCGAACGGCGTGAGGAACGACAACGCGATGCCGAGCATGAGGGCGAACGCATCCGTGAACGACGTGAGGAACGACAACAGGATGCCGAGCATGAGGGCGAACGCTTACGCGAACGGCGTGAGGAACGGAAAAATGCCGAAAACGGTGACAACGACGGAGCCACCGGTCAGAAAAAACAACTCCTGAAAAAACAGGATCAGGAACGGAAAGAACTGGGCAAAGGCTCTGAACAAGGCCAGAAATCCAGGGAAGAACACCGCCGCAAGTGGTGGCAATGGGGCGACAAGACCGAATAACCCCAGCGGGCGGACCGTCCCCTTATTTGGTGTTGGCGATAAAGGTCTTGATGCCTAATTCGGCGAGGCGGCGGCTGGCGGCCCTCGCCTCTTTTAAGGTATTGAACCTGCCCCCGACCAACCGAAAATCCTGACGGGCCGTCTGACTACCGGGTGCAGGATAGGCAAACGCCTCCAAACCAGCCTCCCGCATCCGCAAGATACTGGCCTCCGCTTCCCCGCGGTCATTGGAAATCCCGGCATGAAGGGTATATCGCCCGGCCGGCTCCGCCCCTCTCGATTCAACAATCAACGGCACGGACAAAGCAGCCTTCGAAGGCCACTGCCCTGAACGAGTGACTGCGTCTGGGGCCTTCTCGGAGACGACCGGCGGCGCGGCTATCAGCGGGGCGACAGCTTCGACAGCAGGTGTCTTTGCTTCCGTTACCGGCGCCTGCGCCACCGGAACCTCCTGAGATGCCGTCGGGGCGGCTGCGGTTTCCGCTCCTTTTTCCTCCACTGCCGGCGTCTGCACCTTCTCCACCGGAGTTGCAGGTGATACCGGTACGGCGGCGGCTTCTGCTTCCGCAACCTTTGCTTCCGCTACCGGGGCCTGCACTTTCTCCACCTGAACCACAGGCGATGCGGGAGCGGCAACTACTTCTGTTTCCACGACCTTCGCTTCAACCGCCGGTGTCTGCGTCTTCTCTACCGGAACCGCAGGCGATACCGGTACGGCTGCTGCTACTTCCGCTTCCTTCACGTCAGCTACCGGGGCCTGCGCTTTCTCCTCCGGAGCCGCAGGCGATACCGGTGCAGCGACTCCTTCAGCTTTCGCAACCTTCGCTTCAGCCGCCGGTGTCTGCATTTTCTCCACCGGAATCGCAGGCGTAACCGGTGCGGCGGCTACGGCTTCCGCTTCCTTCTCGTCAGCTACCGGGGCCTGCGCTTTCTCCTCCGGAGCCGCAGGCGATACCGGTGCAGCGACTCCTTCAGCTTTCGCAACCTTCGCTTCAGCCGCCGGTGTCTGCATCTTCTCTACCGGAACCGCAGGCGATACCGATACGGCTGCTGCTACTTCCGCGACCTTTGCTTCCACTGCCGGTGCCTGCTCCTTCTCCACTGGAGCAGTAGGTGATACCGATGCGGCGGTTGCTTCGGCTTCCACTTCCTTCACGTCAACTGCCGGGGGCTGCGCTTTCTCCTCTGGAGTTGCAGGCGATACCGGTGCGACAGTTACTCCAGCTTTCGCGACCTTCGCTTCAACCGCCGGTGCCTGCGCCTTCTCCGCAGGCACGTCCGGCGCTGGGAGGGCAGCGGCAGGCTTTGAAGGCCGCAGCCCTCCCACGGTCACCTCCCCGACGCTCTTCTCATCGGCCGTTCCGGCAGCTATCGCTTTCTTCTCCGCTTGCGGCGTACCCTTTTTCTCACCCTCATCGGTGATGACACCCACCACCCCCAAATCTTTCAATCGCTTAACCGACGCGGCGGCATCGGCATTGCCGTTGTAGCGCCCGGCGACCACCCGATAGACCAAGCGACCCTTCTTGCCGGGCGAGGTCTGCACATAGGCGGGAAATTTATTCTCACGGAGCCGCGAAACCATGGTCGCCGCCAGCACCGGCCCATTATAGGTCCCGGCAGTGACGACGTATCGCCCCTCGCCCTCCTTGCCCTGATTAACAAGATTTGCGTTGCGCGTCGGTTTCGGCTGCTTGAGGGCTGCCAGCTGGATCCGCCACCGCTCGGTATCAAAACGCTGCACCCGCTGCACCAGATGCGCTCCCCCCTCGGTCTCTACAATCACCGGCTCCGAATAGGGCTTCATCTGCCAGAGGGCGGCGCCAACCACCGGATCAAATTCATCGGGATAAAGACAACCGACAAAACCGCCATTATCTGCCGCCATCCCGACGGACGCAAGACTGGCAACCACCTCGAACGTCTCGCCCTGTTTGATCCGGTCGAAAATGCCTTCCGCCTCTTCATATGTAGAAACCAGAATCTGCCGGAAACAGAGTTCTTCGCCGATGGGTTCCTGCTGGTCGACCATCGGCTCATTACCCAACGGCAGCAATTTATCCAACAGCGACGTGGCCTTATGGCCGAGAAGCTGTGCCCGCCGCGCGTAGAGCCACGCCTCATCGTATTGTTGATGTCGAAAGGCGAGCAAACCAAGATAGTAGTAGGCGTTGGCCAGGGTGGGATTGACGGCAAGTACGCTCAGGAAATCCTCTTTCGCTTCCGCGTCGTGCCCGGTCGCAAAATGGAGAACCCCCAACTCCTGTCGGGGAAAGATATCCTTGGGGTGCAGGCGAACCGCCTCCTTGAGAACATCCGCCGCCTCATTCGGAAATCCGGCAAGATAGAGCACCGTAGAAAGGCTGCGGAAGACATCCGCTTCCTCATAGCCTGCGGCTATGGCCTTGCGGTATTCATTGATGGCGGCGAAGGGATCGCCGCTGCGGGCCAACGCCTCGCCACGCAGGACAAAGCTGATACCAGGTTGCGGCTGCGGCTCGGAAGCAGACTCGGCGGACCAGTTGATGTCGGCATTTTCCGCGGCACATGGCTGCACCGACAGGACAAGAACCAGCACCAGCCAAAGACAATATCTGGATAATCGCATACTCATATCCGAAACCAACCTATCCCCGCCGACCGCTCAACCTTCGGTCCGTGCCTCGACCCGCACCACCTCGATCTGCTGCTCGGCCGGTGACATCATCGGGTCGGGAACGATGTTGACGGCAACCTTGTACCGTTCCTCCATGGCCGCCAGATCCTCCCGCTTCTTATTGAGAAGGTACTGCGCCACATCCAACGGGAAACGGCATTCAACCCGCGCCGCGTTCTTCTGGGTAACACTGGTCTGAATCCGGCGCAGATAGACCAGGGCCTGCGCCTCCACCGAACGGATCAGCCCGCGCCCCTGGCAGTGCTGACAGAGGCGGTAACTGCCCTGCTGCACCGGCGCCGCCATCTTCTGCCGGGAGATCTGCATCAGGCCGAACTTGGATATCCG